>JBDRAM010000041.1:0-4408 GCA_043823785.1 Candidatus Omnitrophota bacterium | reverse complement strand
TATTACTGGGACAGCCAAACCGGAGATTTCGCGCTTAAACTGCATGGCGGTAGGATAGATGCCGATGCGTGGTTTGAAAACTGGTATCTTAAAAATATAAAACCAGAAGATATTAAAGCGGTGAAGGAAGGATATGTTTCTAAACTCACCAAACTTATGAAGCATCCCCAGCGCGGCGAAAGGACTACGGAAGAGCTTTATGGTGAAATCGTAAAGCTTAGAAAGCGCCTTTTTGGCAGTAATGTAGTAGATGAATATAATAGTCAAATTATAGAAAGATTAAAAAAGGAAGGCAGAATTCTGGCAGACTTTTTTGATAAAAATATAAAGAGATTTTCTGAAAAAAGAAAGATATTGGCAGCTATATTCACGGAATTTAAGCCGGACATTGTAAGGTCTGTAATCGAAGGCAGGGAAAGCCCCCGCATCGAGCTTAAAAAGCTAAAAGATTGGCTTAAATACGATATGCCCATTGATGACGTTGCCAAGCTTATCCGCGCCTTAAAAGAACCAACCCATTATGTTCATGTTACGGGAAGTGTAAACAGTCTTGCGGCAGACCTCAAGGTTTTCGGAGAATGGCTGCTGGAAAGATGGGGCAGCGAAGGAAAGGTTACATTTGTGGTTAAGGAAAAGCGCTTTACCGATGAAGCTACCAAGGCGGACATAGATGCGCTTTTGGAACTAGATGAATTTAAAACGCTAAGAGCGAATGAGCGGTTTAATATAGTTATAAGCGGTTCCAATAGCCCGGGATTCAATCTAAATAGTATAAATGAAAAAACGAAAGCTTTGTTAAGGAAGGCGCAAGAGGGCAGAGCTGTTTTTGGTTTTAAAGGCGAGGTAAATAACCATACTATAAACCGTATAGGCATAAACCACTTCAGGTTATTTCTTTCCCGCGAAATAGAGACAAAGAGAACCACGGGCATCTTTTGGGATGAGAATGAATACGAGGCACCGACCCCCGTTGTTCTTGAGCTTCCCGCGTGGATACCCGTATCGGACAGGTGGGGTAAGGCGATAACCACGATACAGTTTTACAGGGCTAAGAAAGAATTTATTAAAAGACATGGGAACTTTAATGAAGCCGCAAGGAGGATGCAGCAGGAAGGCGGGACATTTGTCGAAAACGTTTACCCCCAAGCGCTGCTTTTACCGTTGGAATATAAAGGCGATTTAAGAGATGAGTATAGGATAGCAGATAAGAAGAAATTTCCTACCTTGTTAAGTTACGCCAGAGGCAAGAGGCAGCAGCTGCTGGATGAGCGGGCAGAAGAAGTAATGGGTGAAGGTAATTATGTATCTGATATCTATGTTTTTAAAGAAGGGCCCAAGGAAGGCAAAGACGCAGTCGATATAAACGATATAGCTGAGCACAGCGAAGTTTTTGTCGCCGGCAAGGAAAATGTTTTAGTGAAGGGCGGGTTTCTGGATTTGAATAAATGGAGTTTTGAGGCAGGTAAAGCTGAGGCTGAAAGGCGCCCTTATAGCGGAGAGAATAGAACCCTGATTTCGCATGATTCGATACGCCGACTCGATCCCAGCATGAGGTTTTCTTTTAACCTGCTCTACTTTTTTACTCCTAATCTGCTTATTGATGTTTACAATAGATACAGGAGAGACGAAGGACGTTTTGCAGAGCTTATGACTGACGTAAATTTTTATCTCGATGCCCATAAACCGGCGCAGAGAGATAAAGACAAAGCCAGTCAGGAGGTAATACCGGTATATAACAAAGGTTATGTTGGAATGACAGAAGAGGGGGCAATTGTTTTTGGCAGAAGGAGGCTTTTGGGCGGAGCGCTGAAAGTAAAAATAGGCGGGAAAGAAAAGGCAGTATTATCTTGGGGAGAAGAGGATGTTTACAGCGATATCAACCTTCCCAATTTTCAGGATGAAGAACAAACACTAGTTAAATCAGAAGCAGAGGGAAGAGATATCGTTATCTATACGCCCATGATAAGTAAGATCGATTATGAAGCTTTTGACAGCAAATATAACAACGGCGCTAAAGTATATGTAGGCAAGGGGAGGGTGAACTTAGTAGTATATAACAATAAGATCAATTGCATTGTAGAAGGCGATGTTATGATGCCCTCTATGGGTGTAGTTATTTCTCTTAGCAAGGAAAAATTTTCACAATTGCTGGGAGAGTTGACTGAAAGATCAGATAATCAGAATAACGGCGAAGAGAGGGTTGCCTATGTCTGGAAGCAGGCTCCTGGATTAGAATGGACTTTTGAATGGCCGAAAGACTCCCCGAAACTAAAATGGTATTATGGCGGCGGTGCGCTACTAGTTAAAGACGGCAATAATCTTGTAAAAGACCAGTTTGCTGAAAGGGAAAACTTCGTAAAAGAGGGATGGTTTAACTTACTATCTATGCAGACCCAGGAGAACCCCGTGCAGAGCTGGAAGAGAGTTCCCAAAATGGTAATGGGCGTAACCGACAAAAATAGATTCTTTGCAGTCTCTTTCAGCGGACGCAGCGCTGTTTATAAAGGGGCCAACTTTGCAGAAGCCATAGACATAATAGAAAAGCATCTTCAGCGGGGGGAGAAGATAAAAGACGCGTTTAACCTTGATGGCGGCTCCTCGGTTTCATTCAATGTAGTAGATAACGACGGCATTCTTCTTACAACAAGCTGGCCATGCATCGGCCCAGATAATTCAGAGGGCATAAGAAGGCCAATCAGCTCTTATGCTTATCTTAAGCCGAAAGCCGAAGCCAAATCCTCCTCAAGCGGTGTATTCGAAGAAGGTAAGGAAGCGATATTCGCGGCGCAGGATATACTCCTTAAAGCCATACCCACAGAATTGCACCCTGCGCGCATTGAGCAGACGAAGGATAAACTTGACGAACTGTATGCTGACGTCATGAAGCTTACTCCCGATGAGCTAAAAGGAGATGAAAGAAGCACCCTGCTTTATATGATAGCCGCGCAAAAGCAGCTTTTACTTGAGATAGAGACAGCGTACCAGGCAGCGACTCTAGGCAGGGATGCACGCGTAATACTTGACCTTAGCATTATACCTCCATCACAGCAGAAAGAGGTAAGAAGACGTATCGAAGCTGTCCAAAGAATACTAAAGACAGCTGTGCCGGATAAGGCCAAGGATACCCAGAAAGCTGATACAGGAGTGGTCTTGCTCCAGGGCTTGGGTGGAAACCCGCAATTCAGCCAAAATGACATAATAATATCAGACAGAAAGATAGCCAACGGCGTGAAACACTTCATAATAGATAAAGGTATGACCGAAGATAACGCGCTATATGTGACGCCGTATCTTATAGCCTATGCAAGAGGCCTTGTCTCTATAAATAACGAAAATTACAACACCTTAATAGGAAGGCTTGACGGCCTCTACAGGATGATAGCAAAAGCCACCATGCCCGAAGCGCTTAGAGAGATGCTTAAAAATCCGGATTGGACCATAGCGAATATTATCGTAGCCATGATACCTGATGTCGAGGCATACGGCCAGGAGTATGTAGAGAGACTCCAGAGACAGGCCTGGGCAGTCCTCGTCGCCGCGTAATGCGTTTATTGTGTTAATCGCGTTTGTAGCGTTTATTGAGATTGCTTCGTCGGCAGAAACGAAGCAATAGTGTTCGCAATGGTAACATGAAAAAGGGGCTTCCTCCCAAGGATGTCTAAAAAAGGCCTTTAATGGCCAAGACGTTTTTGGATCTCGAGGATCAAATGGTATAATTGTTGTGTTAAACACAAACTTACCATTAACCTTGAAAGGAGGCCCTATGGATAAGTATATAGGATTAGATGCCCATTCGTCAACATGTTCTTTTTGTGTGATGGATGAATATGGAAAAGTCCATGATAATGTCAAGATCGTGACCAATGGGAGGTTATTGAGAGAATATGTGCGCAGCGTACCCGGCAGCAAGAGATTAACCTTTGAGGAATGTGAGCTAAGCAGTTGGTTATACGAAATGTTTAAAAATGAGGACTGTGAATTGTTAGTCTGCAACCCCGTAGAAAACAAAAATTATAAAAAAGCCAAGACCGATAAACTTGATGCCAGACAGTTGGCGGACTTATTAAGGGGTAATTTTTTAACACCTGTGTATCACGATGGGTCAGAACGTGAAAAGTTCAGAGACCTGATGAGCGGCTATCAGGATCTCATTGAGGATGCTGTCAGAATGGAAAACAGATATAAGTCGTTATTCCGTAAAGAAGGCAAAAGAGAATCGGGCCAAAAAGTGTATAGCGATGAAAGATTATTGGAAGGCTTAGGCAGAGAAGATTTTAAATTTGTCGGAAAACATATACACCATTTGCTCAAAGAGATGGAAAAAATCAGGCAGGAATACATCCCTGAAATAAGAAAATACAGTAAAAAATTCAAAGAGATCAGGGTTTTAAAGACATTGCCTGGAATA
>JBDRAM010000040.1:0-21241 GCA_043823785.1 Candidatus Omnitrophota bacterium | reverse complement strand
TACGAGTGGTTAAGAGAATATGTGAACACTAAAATAAGAGCAGAGAACTTAAGCTCTCTGCTTACCATGGCTGGCCATGAGGTAGAAGCCATAGATGAAAGGGCGGGAGATTTTATCTTCGAGATGGAGATCACCCCAAACAGGCCTGACTGCCTTTGCCATTTAGGTATAGCGAGAGAGGCCTCCGCGATTATGGGTAAAAAATTAAAGCTTCCAAAAACAGTTCTCCCTAAAAAAAAGGACAATAGGCAGGTAAAGATAAAGATAGAGGATGGTATAGGATGCCCGCGCTATTCAGGACGAATCATATCAGGCATAAAAGTTGGCCCTTCCCCAAAATGGCTTATAAAAAGAATAGAGTCAATGGGCTTACGGCCGGTAAATAATATAGTGGATATAACAAACTTTGTCCTTTTTGAAACAGGGCAGCCTTTACACGCCTTTGATCTGGATAAGTTAAAAGAGAATACCGTGGTCGTAAGAAGAGCAAAGCGCGGTGAGAAGATATTAACAATAGAAGGCAGTGAAAAAGAGCTCAACCCTTCCATGCTTGTTATAGCTGATAGCGCAAGGCCTATTGCCATAGCAGGCATAATGGGCGGTAAAAATACAGAGGTTACAGCGGAGACAAAAAATATACTTTTAGAAAGCGCGTATTTTAACCCCGCGGTTATAAGAAGCGGGGCACTTTCATTAGGCCTTGGAACAGATTCAAGCTATAGATTTGAAAGAGGAGTTGACTTAGAAGGCGTGGTATCAGCCTCGGACAGAGCAGCTTCCTTGATATGCGGCGCGGCAAAGGGGGAGCTTGGCAATATCATCGATGCCGGTAAAAAAAATAAAAAGAGAGATCCTATAATATTACGTCCCGCGCAGCTGAACAAGCTTCTTGGCACGAAGATCTCTTCCCGGAGAATAAGAGAGATTTTGCAGAAGTTAGAGTTTACGTGTAAAGGTTTATCGAGCATGGAAGTCACGCCCCCTTCTTTTAGAGGTGATATTACGAGAGAAGCAGATTTAATAGAGGAGGTTGCGAGGATATATGGGTATGAAAAAATAGATTCTCATCCAGCGGCGGTGATAGCCACAGATGAAGAGCCTGGGCCTAAAGATGTGATGAAGAAAACCAAAATAACCAAAGATGCCCTGGTCTCTTTGGGCTTTAACGAAGTGATCACCTACAGCCTTATAAGTAAACAGGCTGCTTCGAACGCAGAGATAGCGGATGGCGGCACAATAGAGATAAGAAATCCTTTAAGCAGAGAGCAGGAGATAATGCGCCGCTCGCTGCTGCCCGGCATAATAAAGGCGGTATCTTATAATATAAGCAGGCAGATACAGGATATAAAATTATTTGAGCTTTCCAGCATATATTTCACAAAAGAAGGCTGCTATATTGAGGAGCCATGCCTGGCGCTGGCTCAACACGAGAAGGCGCAGAAGAGCAAGAAGGATCATCTATCTTGCCTGTTATTCAAGCTTAAGAGAGCAGTTGCCGCGTTAAGTGAGAAGCTGGCGATTAAAGACATGGGATTTGACAGGACAACGCATCCTGTGTTTGAGCCCGGGGAAACCCTGATGGTCCTGTCAGGAAATGTCATGCTCGGATCTCTAGGGAAAATAAAGCCGGGAATATTAGAAAAATTCGATATAAAAACAGAGCTTTACGCCGCGGAGTTAAATTTTAGCGCTATTATCGAGAATTCAAATCTTAACAGATTCTATAGCGCTTTGCCGCGCTTCCCCTTTTCTTACAGGGATATCTCGTTTGCTATCGATAACAAAATATCGTATAAAGAGATAGCAGGGCTTGTTAAGAGCACAGGAGGCCTTTTTATAGAGGAGATAGAGCTTTTAAGCGAATACCGCGGCGAACACATTCCAAAAGGCCGGAGGGCGCTAGCCGTAAGAGTGGTATATCGCTCAAAGGAAAAGACACTTACAGAGGAAGAAGTCAACGCAGCCGATAGCGCTATCCGCCAAAACCTCACCAAGATTTTTGCCGCCAGCCTAAGATAGGGGACGGTCCTAAAGGGGACACGCCTTAGCACAAAATTTGCTAAAATTTTTCAGAATTTCGCTGAGGCTGCAAGGCAGGTTTAAACCTGCCCTACGGTTTTAGTGAGTTTACCTTATGCCGCGTAAATCCTGTAAAAACTTTTTAATTTTTTCTTAACGCACTTGATTTCGGCATTTTTACGTGATATACTAAAAATGACCCTGCTGTGAGCGTGGCGTTTGTTGAAACTTTGAGCCAACACCTTTATTAGGGAGCCTAACTTCATTGGTGGATGCGCATGCTCTTTTAACAGAGAGAAACCTGAAGCCTTTGAGAGGGTGCCCACTTAGAATAAGGGTTCAAAGTACTCAAGCTGCCCGCCACGTGCGGGGCCTTTCTTTTGTCCAACTGTCCATCTGTTCGTCTGTTCATCTGTAGTGCATCAGTTAGTCTGTCCAACTGTCCATCTGTTCAACTGTTTGTCCGACTACATTATAATCATGAGAATAGAAAAATTTGAAGACTTAAATACCTGGCAAGAGGCAAGAAAACTATCTTCTATTATATATGATGCTACCAATAAATATGCGTTTAAGAAAGATTTTGATTTAGCAAGACAGTTACGCAGATCCTCAGTTTCCGTAATGGCGAATATAGCAGAAGGATTTGGACGCTACACTCTAAAAGACAGCAAACAATTTTACATAATAGCGAGAGGTTCTTTACTGGAGACAAGAAGCCACCTTTATGTAGCTTTAGACAGAGGATTGATAAACCAGGAAGAATTTAATATAATAACTGAGCAATGCGAAAAAACAAGCAAAATCTTATCAGGATTAATTAATAGCACGGCTAACCTAATGAAGCAAAAACAGTTGAACAGTTGAACCGCTGAACCAATGAACTAAATACATGGATTTGTTCGAAGAAAAACCCCAACAGAACATAAAAGACTTGCCGCTTGCGGTCAGGATGCGCCCGCGCACGCTGGATGAGTTTGTCGGGCAGAAACATACCATCGGCCCGGGCAAATTACTAAATCGTGCCATAGAAGCAGATAGAATAAACTCACTTATTCTTTACGGGCCCAGCGGCGTCGGTAAAAACTGCCTTGCGTATATTGTAAGCAATATTACAAAAGCGCACTTTAGCGAGATAAACGCGGTCGCCTCTAATGTTGCTGAAATGAGAAAGCTTATTGAAGCCGCGAAAAACCGAAAGAAGACTTCCGGAAAAAAGACAATACTTTTTATAGACGAAATACACCGCTTTAACAAAGCACAGCAGGATATTCTCATGCCCCATGTAGAAGTCGGGGACCTTACCTTAATAGGCGCAACTACCCATAACCCGTTTTTTTCAATAGTC
Organism: Candidatus Omnitrophota bacterium; assembly: GCA_043823785.1. Classification (GTDB taxonomy): domain Bacteria; phylum Omnitrophota; class Gorgyraeia; order JABMRG01; family JABMRG01; genus JBDRAM01. The sequence goes on along the minus strand of JBDRAM010000040.1, from coordinate 17,874 downwards.
CCTGCCCTGATATCCCGTTCGTTAGTATTTGAACTGAAGCGCTTAGAAGAGGCTGACATAAAAGCAATAATAAGCAACACTCTGCAGGATAAAGAAAAAGGCCTGGGTAATTATAAGATAAAGATGGATGATAAAGCGCTTAATTTTCTCGCGAAGATATCCGACGGAGACGCCAGGAGAGCACTGAACGCCCTTGAGGTAGGAGCCTTGACTACGCCCGCCAAGGACGATGATTTTATTCATTATACGCTACAGGTGGCGGAAGAGTCTATCCAAAAAAAAGCCGTTATCTATGATAAAGACGAAGATGGGCATTATGATACCATTTCCGCGTTCATAAAATCTATGCGCGGCTCTGACCCCGACGCTGCTTTATACTGGCTCGCGAAGATGCTTTATGCCGGGGAGGATCCGAGGTTTATAGCAAGGCGCATTGTAATATGCGCGGCAGAGGACGTGGGAAACGCGGACCCGCAGGCCCTGGTAGTGGCTAACGCGGCAATGCAGGCCTCTGAATTTGTCGGCATGCCTGAAGCGCGCATTCCCCTGGCACAGGCAACGGTATATATAGCGACAGCGCCAAAGTCCAACGCAGCATATATGGGCATAGAAAAAGCGATGAAAGATGTAGAAGAAGGAAGGACCCTTGAGGTGCCGACTCATCTTAAAGACGCAAGTTACCATGGCGCAAAGAGGCTTGGGCATGGTGAAGGATATAAATATGCCCACTCGTACGAAGGCCATTATGTAGAGCAAGAGTATATTCCTAAAAAGCAAAAATACTACGAACCCACAGATATAGGCTATGAGAAAAAGATAAAAGAATATCTCTTCAGCCTAAAAAAAGACCTCGATTATAAACCAAGCACAAAATAAATATTGAAAACCATTGCAGGCGCCCTCGACCAATCCGCTTAAACACAAAAACAGCAAAAATATATTGACAACTATGTTGGTATCTGTTATGATAATCACCAAGATAGATGCTGTATAGCATAGGAGGCAATATGTATATTCCTCGCCAAATCGATATTTATAATAGCCTCAAGAAGAAATCGTTATTTTTATTTGGCCCAAGGCAGACAGGCAAATCGTGGCTTATTAGCCACACCTTAAGCAAGTTTCGTGTTTACGACCTGCTTGATAGCGACATTTACCTTACTTTAAGCAGAGACCCGAAAAGGCTGGAGGAAGAGATCCGCCCAAACGAAAAAATAATCATAATAGATGAGATACAGAAACTCCCCTTTCTCTTGGATGAGGTACACCGAATTATTGAAAAACGCGGCATACATTTTCTATTGACCGGTTCAAGCGCCAGAAAACTTCGCAGGGGAGGAGTAAATCTTTTGGGGGGAAGGGCCCGCTCAAATCATCTTCACCCTTTTATCTTTTTGGAATTAAAAGAGCGGTTTAATTTATTAAAGGCTCTTAACAATGGCTTAATCCCCTCTATCTATTTCTCCGATTCACCGCAGGAGGATCTACAGGCATATGCCGGAAACTATTTAAAGGAGGAGATAGCAGCCGAAGGCTTAACCCGAAACGTGTCGGCGTTTAGCAGGTTCCTCCAGGTTGCCGCCGCGTGTAACGGCTTGTTGATCAATTATACCAACATATCCAACGATGCGCAGGTTCCGAGCAGTACGGTGCAGGAATATTTTCAGATTCTTCGCGATACGCTGATTGGTTTTGATGTACCTGCGTGGAAAAAAAGCCGAAAAAGAAAACCCATATCAACATCGAAGTTTTACTTTTTTGACGTAGGAGTCGCGCGCTATCTGCAGAACAGGTCGGTTTTGAAAGAAAACTCCCCGGAATTTGGAGATGCGTTTGAAACCTATTTAGCTCACGAACTGAAAGCTTTTGTTGATTACAATAACATGGGAAGCCTTTGCTATTGGCGCTCAAAGTCCGGTTATGAGGTTGATTTTATTATTAATGATAGCGTAGCTGTAGAGATAAAGGCAAAAAAGAATGTATCCCCGCGGGATTTACGCGGAATAATAGCGCTGAAGGAAGAAAAGAAGCTCGATACTTATATAGTTGCCTGCTTAGAGAAGCGCCCAAGAGTTGTCCAGGGAATTAATATTCTTCCATGGAAAGACTTTCTTTACCAGCTATGGAATAAATCCAAACACATTTAGGACGTTGTTTAAGCCCGCCCGCCACCTGCTTACTGGGCGGGCTCAAGCAACGTCCCTATGTATATGATGTAAATAGTCATATATAAAGGAAGTTTTTTAAGAAAAATGTTGACAAGATTGGTAGAGTATGATAAAGTTTTTCGCATAACATAAGGAGCGTGCATGGGAAGAATATATGATGATATAACAAAAACTGTGGGCAATACCCCGCTGGTAAGGCTGAGCAGGGTTAATCCCTACGATGCAGAGATCCTTGTGAAACTTGAGTCTCATAATCCTTTAAGCAGCGTCAAGGACAGGATAGGCGTAGCCATGATAGATGACGCAGAGAAAAAGGGATTGATAAAAAAAGAGACTACTATAGTGGAGCCGACAAGCGGCAACACGGGGATAGCTCTGGCTTTTGTAGCAGCAGCAAGGGGCTATAAGCTCTTATTGACTATGCCTGATACCATGAGCAAAGAACGCCAGAGACTGCTTAAGATATTAGGTGCTGAAATAGTGCTTACTCCCGGGGCAGAAGGGATGAAGGGGGCAGTGGAAAAGGCAGAGCAGATCTGTAGTAAGACCCCGGGCGCCTTTATGCCGCAGCAGTTTAAAAACCCTACAAACCCAAAAGTGCACCGCGAAACCACAGCAGAAGAGATATGGAAGGATACAGATGGGAAGCTCGATATCTTTATATCAGGAGTTGGCACTGGCGGTACGTTAACAGGCATAGGGTCGGTCTTAAAGAAAAGAAGCCCATCTGTTAAGATAGTAGCTGTTGAGCCTTATGACTCTCCTGTTCTCTCAGGAGGAAAAGCAGGCCCGCACAAGATACAGGGCATAGGGGCTGGATTTGTGCCGGACGTGCTTGACAAGAGCCTAATAGATGAAATTATAAAAGTAAAGAATGAAGATGCAAGAGATACTGCTAGAAAACTCGCAAAGCAGGAAGGCATTTTTGTGGGCATATCAAGCGGTGCCGCAGTTTTTGCGGCATTAGAATTGGCTAAAAAAGAGGAGAACAGATCAAAGAGGATAGTTGTCATATTGCCTGATACAGGTGAGAGATATTTGAGCACAGACCTTTTTGAATAAAAAGATATCCTGCAAAGGGGAATAATAGGATATCTGATTATAAAGATTAAACAACGAGATTACAGCGATTAATTCTTTAATCTCTGTAATCTAAATCAATCACTGTAATCAGGTATAATCTTGATTAAACCTGATGATTATACCAGGAGGAACAGATGGCTAAGACATATGCGGAGATAAACAAAAAGATAAAAGAGGGAAAAGCGGTTGTTGTGACCGCGGAAGAGATCATAGATATAGTTGAGAAAGAAGGCACTAAAAAGGCCGCTGAAAGAATAGATGTCGTAACTACCGGAACATTTGGCCCTATGTGTTCAAGCGGGGCTTATTTTAATATAGGCCATACCAAGCCCAAGATGAAGATAGGCGGCGGCAAGGCTACACTAAATGATGTGCCTGCTTATGCCGGCTTCGCGGCAGTTGATATCTATATAGGGGCTACGGCAATAGCGGAAGACGACCCCAAGAACAAAGTATTTCCGGGGAGATTTGAATATAGCGGCGGCCATGTTATCGAGGACCTGGTCGGAGGCAAGGACGTAAAACTTATCGCCTCAACCTACGGAACGGACTGCTATCCGAGAAAGAAGCTTGAGACCTATATCAACATAAAAGACCTTAACGAAGCGGTACTATTTAATCCGAGAAACTGCTACCAGAACTATAACGTGGCAATAAACCTAAACAAGGAAAAGAATATATATACATATATGGGCCTGCTAAAGGCCGATGTAGGAAACGCCAATTATTGTTCCGCTGGGCAGCTCTCGCCGCTTCTGAACGACCCCTACTACAAGACGATCGGGATAGGGACAAGGATATTTTTAGGCGGGGGAACAGGTTATATTGTTTGGCATGGAACACAGCATAACCCGGGTGTGAAGCGGAAGGAGAATGGCGTTCCGCAGGTACCCGCGGGCACAGTAGCTGTCATAGGAGACCTAAAGCAGATGAAGGCGGAGTGGCTGCGCGGTACATCTTTTGAAGGTTATGGCGGCACGCTGACTGTGGGAATGGGCATACCTATCCCGATTTTGGACGAGGAGATCCTGCAATATACGGCAGTTAAGGATGAGGATATATACGCCCAGATAGTCGATTACTCAAACGACTATCCCAACGGCATAGCCAACTCTTTGGGAGAGGTAAACTATAAGCAGCTTAAGACAGGCTCTATAAAGATAAAAGACAAAGAGGTCCCCACTGCTTCTCTCTCGAGCTACGCTAAAGCCAAAGTAATCGCGGAAGAGCTCAAAACCTGGATCCAGAAGGGAAAGTTCTTGCTGGGCGAGCCGGTACAGTTGTTGCCCCCGGCAGAGTCAGGTATAAGTTTTAAGGGGCTGAAGGAGCGGCCGCTTGAGGCGTAGTAAAAAGTTTCGCATTTCGTATATAGCATATCGTATGTCGTATTTCGCATGTCGTATGTAGCTTTTAAAAATCCCATGCGATATACAATATCCGGTATGCGATATACAGACGGTGAAAAAAGGGAGAGATAAATGATGCGCCAGGGTTTCCTTTATGCTATAATAGTAATGGTATGTTGGGGCCTTGCTCCGGTTTTTGCTAAATTAGGCCTTGCGAAATTACCGCCTTTGACCGCGGTCACTTTTAGAAATACCTTCATAGGCATTACGTTTCTGTCGGCATTTCTTTTTAGCGGACAGATCAAAAGCGTGATGAACAGCGACATAAAAAGCGTCTTGTTAATATTGGCGGAAGCGGTGCTGGCCGGGCTGATAGGGCAGTATTTTTATTATAAAGCAGTAAAGGTATGGGAGGCCTCGCGCGTTGTCCCCATAGTCGGAGCATATCCTCTGGTCAGCTTTATAGTAGCAATTATATTTTTGTCTGAAAAGATTACAATTACCAAATCCATAGGCGCTGCTTTGGTAATAACGGGTGTTGTGTTTTTAGGAATATAGGGCGTCACAAAAGTGCCGCCCTTGATTACAAAGATTACTAAATGACAGATTACGGAGATTGTTTATCGACTAGATAATCGCTGTAATCTTTTGAAAATCACTGTAATCATAGGCTAAAATTAGTTTCGTGACAGCCTATTTAGGAATACAATAGGAGGTAAGTTATGGAAAGGGCGACTTTGGCGGTTATTTTGCTGGCGGTGATAGTGGTTCTTGGATTTAGCATATTTAGTAATACCGGGATAACTCAAGCTGCTGAGAAAAATACCATCGCGGATGTCATGGTAAAGCTCGACGAGGTGATTAAGAACCAGCAAGAGATACTCGGCAACTTTAATAAAGTAATGGAAGAGCTGCGCATTATCAAGATAAGGGCCACAAAAAACTAAGGCTATACGAAACCCGATAACCTATTATTTTTTTGCGCCCCTCACTTTAGGTTTATTATCGTAAAGCCTGAGGCGAGGGGACGTCTCTTGCCAATGAAAATCTCAAAAAAATCAAGATATGGCCTTAGGGCCATGATAGAACTCGCGCTCCACAAGGACGAAGGCCCGATTCCGGCAAGGGTTATTTCTAAGAAGCAGGATATACCTCTCCAATATCTTGAGCAGATATTCAATAAACTAAAAAAAGAAGGCCTTGTCAACACATCAAGGGGCCCAAACGGGGGCTACCTTATATCGCGTGAGCCCTCCAAAATAAAGATAAAGTCTATAATCATGGCACTGGAGGGAGAAGATTTTCTTTTAGATTGCCTTTCGAGCAAAAAACCCTCTTGTAAAAGGTCGGATAACTGCCGCGCAAGGAGATTTTGGAAGAAACTCGGTAAAGGCATAAGCGATATTCTGGATTCTACCACGCTGCAGGATCTATGCAAAGGCCCAAAGGCCAAAGAAGAGGCTGGCATAGGGCACCGATATCTATTTCAGATATAGTATAAGTTTATAAATAGCGCAAAACCTATCCACATCTTTAATAACTTGACGATTTGGCTCTCTTATGGTAAAATCAAATATAAATCAGGAAGTAAAAAGGAGCATAAGAGGAAGTATTTTGGATAAATTACGCTCTCAAAGTAAGGAAGAGCGCTCCAAGGCAAGCCAAGAGATAAAAAGGAGGTTATTCAAGGATAGGAGTTTTCAGTCAGCGAAAAACATCATGTTCTATGTTTCCTTAGATTATGAAGTTGACACATCGGACATGATAAAAGAAGCGATTAAAATAGGTAAGCGAGTGATTGTTCCGATGACAGATAATAGCAGAAAGAGATTGATTCCTTCAGAGATAACAGACCCTAAAAAGCAACTCCGCAAGGGTCCACTTGGGATATATGAACCTAAAAAAGAATATATAAAAGCCGTGAAAGCAGAAGATATAGACATGATAATAGTCCCTGGTGTAGCATTTGACAAAAAAGGCAACCGCATAGGGCACGGCGGAGGCTATTTTGATATATTCTTAAAAAACCTACCGAAGAAGATCCCCACAGTCGGGCTGGCGTTCAAGATACAGCTGCTAAATAGAATCAAAACTCTTTCTTGGGATATCCCTGTCACTAAAGTAATCACCGCATAAATTTAGGTGCCCAGGCACCCGCACCAGAGCGTTCTGCGCTAAATATTTTTCCTCAGACGCTGGTATCTTTGTCTGTGAAAAATCTATAGCGCGGAGATCAACAACGGCCTTACGATGCGAATTTTAAAAAAGGCTGTTTTTCAAATAGAAAGGAGCTAAGAGAACTATGTTATCCAACCTAAACACAACCACGCTCCTGCTTATAATCATAAGCGGAGCATTATTTTTTGCGTTAGGATATGTAATAAGTGGAGTCGTCGCAAAAAAAAGACTTAAGTTCGCGGGGGACAGAGCGAAAGAGTTAGTAGAGCAGGCGAAGAAGGAATCAGAGAATCTTCGTAAGGAAGTTCAGCTGGAGGCCAAAGATCTAAAGCTCAAGCTGCGCTCAGAATTCGAAAATGAAACAAAAGACAGGCGCCATGAGCTCAGGAATCTTGAGACACGCATAATGCAGAGGGGAGAAAACCTTGAGAGAAAGGTCGATCTTCTCGATAAAAAAGAGAAGGATATAGCCCAGAAGTTGAAAGAAACAATTCAGAAGCAGGAGAATATAGCAAAGCAGGAAGAAGAGCTAAACAGGGTCTTGGCGGAAGAGAAGCATAAGCTGCAGCGTGTCGCGGGCATGTCATCTGATGAAGCAAAGAAGCTTTTGCTTTTAAGGATGGAAGAGGAAGCAAAGCAGGAAGCCGCCGTTATGCTTAAAAGAATAGAAGAGAGGACAAAGGAGACCGCCGATAAAAAGGCAAAAAACATAATAAGCCTTGCCATACAAAGATGTGCCGCGGAGCATACTGTTGAATCTACGATAAGCGTGGTAAGCCTCCCGAGTGATGAGATGAAAGGCAGGATCATAGGGCGGGAAGGCAGGAATATACGGGCGCTTGAAGTAGCAACAGGGGTTGATGTAGTTGTAGATGACACTCCTGAAGCGGTAACGCTTTCAAGCTTTGATATCGTAAGGCGCGAGATAGCCAGGCTTTCTCTGGAAAAACTTATCGTTGACGGGAGAATACACCCCGGGCGCATAGAAGAGGTGGTTGAAAAGACAAAGAAGGATATGGAGATAACTATACGAGAAGAAGGCGAAAAGGCTGCCTTTGATGTTAATATACATGGCCTGCATCCTGAGATAATAAAATTGCTAGGCAGGTTAAAGTACAGAACAAGTTATGGCCAGAACACTCTCCAGCATTCAAAGGAAGTAGCATATCTGATGGGGGTTATGGCAAGTGAACTTGGGTTAGATTTTAATCTTGCTAAGAGAATAGGCCTTTTGCACGATATCGGAAAGGCGGTAAGCCATGAGGTAGAAGGCACTCACGCGAAGATCGGGTCAGACCTCACGCGTAAATACGGAGAATCCGAAGCCGTAGTGCATGCCTTAGAGGCACACCATGAGGACATTGAGGCAAATTCGATACTTGCGATATTGATACAGGCCGCGGACGCGATAAGCGCGACAAGGCCGGGAGCGCGCCGCGAAACATTAGAGACATACGTAAAGAGGCTTCAGAAGCTTGAAAGCGTGGCAGACTCTTTCAAAGGTGTAGAAAAATCTTACGCTATACAGGCAGGCAGAGAGATACGTGTCATAATACAGCCGGATAAAATAAACGAACTGCAGGCAATAAGCCTTGCGAGGGATATAACAAAGAAGGTGGAAGAGAACCTGGAATATCCCGGCCAGATAAAGGTAACGGTTATCCGGGAAACAAGAGCGGTTGAGTATGCGAAATAATGTTCGTATGTCGTATGTCGCATATAGTATGTAGCTTTTAAAAATCCCATGCGAAATACGAAATACGACATGCGAAATACGAAATACGATATACGACATGCGACATACGACATGCGACATACGACATGCGACATACGACATGCGAAATACGATATACGATATGCGAAATATAAGGTTAAGATATGCGAGTATTGTTAATAGGTGACATAACAGGCTCTCCCGGGAGAAGTATAATAAAGGCCAGGCTGGGCGAGTTTAAAAAGAAAGAAAAGATAGATTTCACTATCGCGAACGCAGAGAATGCCGCCGGAGGAAGCGGCGTGACTCCTCCTATCGCGGAAGAGCTCTTTTCGCACGGCATAGATGTTCTTACCTCAGGTGATCATATATGGAAGAAGAGAGAGGTTTTAGAATATATAAGCGGTGAGAAAAGGCTGCTTAGGCCTGCTAATTATCCGGATAACACACCGGGTTTTGGCTGTGGGTTATATGAGACAAAGAAAGGCGAGGCTGTAGGGGTTGTTAATTTAATGGGCAGGGTTTTTATGCAGCCGGTAGAATGCCCATTCCGCAAGGCAGTTGAAAATATAAAAGAGCTAGAAGGAAAGGCAAAAGTTATTTTTGTGGATATCCACGCGGAAGCAACGAGTGAAAAGGTAGCGCTGGGCTGGTATCTCGACGGGCTGGTAAGTTCTGTTTTTGGGACACACACGCATGTCCAGACAGCCGATGAGAAGATATTGCCAAAAGGCACAGCATATATAACTGACATAGGAATGACAGGGCCTTTCGATTCTGTCATAGGAAGAAAAAAAGAGCAGGTACTGGAGAGGTTTCTTACGCAGATGCCCGCGCGCTTTCAGATGGCTGAAGATGATATACAGATGCACGGCGCTATCGTAGAAGTTGATCCAGGCACAGGTAAGGCAAGATCCATAAAGAGGGTACAGCTGCATAATTCGTAATTACAAAAGAATATGGAAAATATCCTTACTCAGGAAAGAAAGATCTATTCAGTAAGCGAGATAACCCGCGATATCCGCCTGCTTCTCGAAGGTTCCTTTTATAAGATATGGGTCGAGGGCGAGGCCTCCAATTTCAATTCTCATACTTCAGGCCATTGCTATTTCAGCATAAAGGACGCAGAGAGCGTTTTGGGCTGTGTATTATTTAAACATTCTGCGTATAAGCTTAAATTTAAAATTAAAGACGGCATGAAGCTGATATGCTTTGGCAGAATCAGCGTTTATGGCAAGAGAGGGCAATATCAACTATATGTAGAAGCGGTTGAGCCAAAAGGCGTAGGCGCACTGCAGATCGCCTTTACGCAGCTTAAAGAGAAACTTGCCGGAGAAGGGCTTTTTGACGATACGCATAAGGTGCCTATACCTTATTTACCGGAAAGAATAGGCATAGTAACATCTCCTACCGGGGCAGCTATAAGGGATATGCTTAATGTGATAGAGAGGCGTTTTCCAAATATGCATATAATTATCTATCCGTCAAAAGTCCAGGGAGAAGGCGCCGCGGAAGAGATAGGAGCAGGTATAGAAACTTTCAATAGATTAAAAAACGTAGATGTCATTATTATAGGAAGGGGCGGAGGCAGCCTCGAAGATCTATGGGCGTTCAATGAAGAAGTAGTCGCGCGCGCCGTTTATAATTCAGAAATCCCAATAATATCGGCGGTCGGCCACGAGATAGATTATACCATCGCGGATTTTGTTTCAGATCTGCGCGCACCGACACCGTCCGCGGCGGCTGAATTGGTGGTTCATAGAAGAGAAGATATTATACAGGATATAGATAATCTAGCTCAAAGCCTTAAGTCCGCGCTGTTAAGCAGGGCGGATATGTTGAAAAAACACCTCGACGCCATGATGCATCGGTACGCGTTTAAACAGCCGCGTTTTTTGATAGATCAGCATCAGCAAAGGATAGATGAGCATATGAGAATTCTTTCGCAGAGCCTGCTCCATCTGGTGGATATAAAAAAAGAGAAGGCAGCAGCTTTTGCCGGAAGGCTTAAGGCATTAAGCCCTACAGCAATATTATCAAGAGGCTATAGCATTACGCTGGCATATCCCGGAGGCGAGGTCGTAAAAGAGGCCTCAGCCGTCAAGAAGGGGCAGAGGCTTAAGACGAGGCTTGCAAAGGGTGAAGTTGTTAGTAGAGTAGAATGATAATTGGTTAAAAAGTTAGCAATTTAAACCTTTAAACCTTTAAACCTTTTAACTAACGTATCAAATTAAGGAGTCACAAGATGGCAGAGCAAAAGTTTGAGGACGCGCTTAAAAAACTTGAGGCCATAGTGGATGACCTGGAGACAGGTGAGCTTAACCTTGATGACGCTATAAAGAAGTATGAAGAAGGTATGAAGCTCTCAGGGTTCTGCTACAATAAGCTAAACGAGATACAGAAAAAGGTAGAGATCCTGATAGAGGACTCATCAGGTAAGCTAAGCACAAAAAATTTTAATGAAGCTGCTATTGATGACAAGCCCATCAGCGGCTCATCAGGCCAAAAGAAAAAACCGACTTCTAAAAAGAAAAGGCCAAAAGGCGAAGAGCTCTTATTTTAGTTTATAGTATATAGTCTATAGTTTCAGCCGCAGGCTGACCAGCCTTTGGCTGGTATAGATAGTTTAGAGTTGAGAGATGGATATAAAAGCTTATCTTAAAAAAAGAAAGACGATGATAGGCAATGAGCTGGAAAGGCTTATTCCTCCTTTGGCAGGATGCCCGCACGATATACACAAGGCCATGAAGTATGCGCTTAAGGGCGGCAAGAGGATAAGGCCTATACTTTGCATGGCTTCCGCGTGCTCATGCGGCGCTAATGCTCAAGCAGCGCTTAAAACCGCCTGTGCCATTGAGATGATCCATGCGTATTCTTTAATTCATGATGACCTTCCTTCAATGGATAACGATGGTTACCGCAGAGGCAAGTTAAGCTGCCACCGCAAATTTGGCGTAGCAAACGCTATATTAGCCGGCGACGCACTGCTCACCCTTACCTTTAATGTTCTTTCCGGCGCGACTCCCAGCCCGTCCTTAAACACAAGGATCATAAAAGAGTTGTCGCAGTCTGCGGGCACTTTTGGCATGATAGGCGGGCAGGCGGTTGATATATCTTCTAAAAAGAAAGATCTTTTTACGCTCGAATATATCAATATTCACAAAACAGGCGCCTTGATAGCATCATCCTGTAAGATAGGAGCAATAGCTTCGGGAGCTAGAAAGAAGGATATTGAATCTTTGCACAGATTCGGAGAATATATAGGCCTAGTATTTCAGATAGTAGATGATATGCTGGACGGAGAAGGCATGCTTAATCTTCTGGGGCCAAAGAGGGCGTATGAGCGCGCCGCGGAACTTACTGCCAAAGCCAAGAGGTGCGTCTCTTATCTTGGCAGAGACGCAAACCCCCTTTGTAGTATAGCGGATTTTATGCTGGATAGAAAAATATGAATATGATAGATAAGGTTAATTCTCCCAAGGACCTAAAAACACTACAGGTACAGGATCTTCCTGATCTTGCTGAAGATATACGCCGTATCATAATAGATGTTGTATCGAAGACAGGCGGCCACCTTGCGCCAAGCCTGGGTGCTGTTGATTTTGCGATAGCCCTGCATTACTGCCTTGATACGCCGGACGATGTAATAGTTTGGGACGTGGGACATCAGGCATACGCGCATAAGATACTTACAGAGAGAAAGGATAAGTTCCACACGCTCCGTCAAAAAGGAGGCATAAGCGGTTTTCCAAATGCCACTGAAAGTAGATACGATGCTTTTACAGTAGGCCATGGCTCAACATCGATATCAACAGCGTTAGGGCTTTGTGCCGCAAGGGATATTTCCGGCGGAGCAGAAAAGATAGTCGCTGTTATAGGGGACGGCTCTCTGGGCGGCGGCATGGCATTTGAAGGGCTAAACCACGCGGGCCAGCTTCACAAAGATATACTTATAATATTGAACGACAATGAGTTTTCAATATCACCCAGCGTGGGGGCGTTTAGCCGTTATCTTAACCGCATAATTACAAACCCGATATATAATAGAGTAAAGGATGACCTGGACAGGCTTCTTAGAAGGGTCCCGCGCTTAGGTTTCAGATTATCAAATGCCGCGAAGAAGCTTGAGGAGGGCTTGAAGAACCTTCTCGTGCCCGGGATAATATTTGATGAGATGGGCATAAGGTATTTCGGGCCCGTGGATGGGCACGATATAAACGCGCTTATAGGCCTTATTAAGAACGTATTGCCGTTAAAGGTACCTCGAATTATCCATGTTATTACTAAGAAGGGTAAAGGTTTTAAGCTTTCAGAAAAAGATCCATCTAGGTTCCATGGCATAGCGCCGTTTGGAGTCACAAACGGCAAAATGAATAAGGCTTCAACAGAGACATTTACAGAGGCTTTCAGCCAAGGGATTATAGATTTGGCGGAAGAGAATAAAAATGTAGTTGCTATCACAGCGGCTATGCCGGACGGAACAGGCCTTGATAAATTCGCAAAGCGTTTTCCTGAGAGGTTTTTTAACGTAGGAATGGCAGAAGAACATGCCGTAGGCTTTGCCGCGGGCCTGGCCAGAAAAGGCCTCTTGCCTGTAGTAGCGATATATTCTACATTCCTGCAGCGTTCCTACGATCAGATAGTACACGATGTCTGCCTCCAGAACCTGCATGTAATATTCTGCATGGACCGCGCAGGCGTAGTGGGAGAAGACGGGCCTACGCACCACGGTGTTTTTGATATATCATACCTGCGCCATATACCAAATCTTGTCTGCATGGCTCCCAAGGACTTGCAAGAATTAAAAGATATGTTGAAATTCGCAGCCGATTGTAAAGGGCCTGTGTCTATACGTTATCCTCGAGGAGGCGTTATAAGAAGCATAAATCAACAGGAGTGGGATAGCGCGGAGGATATGCCCGGGCAGAGAATAGAATTGGCAAAGGCAGAGATAGTGCGCGTAGGCAAAGACATAGCTATATTGGCAATAGGTGAAATGCTTATGCCCGCGCTTGAAGCAGCGCATATACTTTCTAAAGAAGGTATCCAGGCGGAAGTAGTGAACATGAGATTTATAAAACCCATAGATTCAGGGCTCATTCTCAGCCTTGCTGAAAAGATGAAGCAGTTTGTCGTGGTTGAAGACAATGTCCTTAAAGGTGGTTTTGGCTCAGCTGTCCTTGAAGTTTTGAATGATAACAATAAGCAGGGTATTGAGGTAAAAAGAATAGGCCTTCCTGATGAGTTTATTGCGCATGCCCTGAGAAAAGAACTTCTGGAAGATTTTGGCCTGACAGCAGAAAAAATAGCGGAAACAACAAAAAAGTTTTTCAATCAAGGCAGAGAAGTAGGGGCCCGCTCTGCCAGATAGGGCGTGGCACCGGATAGAATCAAATGCCAAAAATAAAGATAGACAGAGAAAAATGTAAAAGTTGCGGGCTATGTATAATATATTGCCCCAAGGATTGCATTGCTATATCGGATAAGATAAACAAAAGGGGCGTTAAGCCGGTAGAGCCAAAGAAAGACGCAAAGTGCACCGGATGCATGTCCTGCGCTATTATGTGCCCAGATTGCGCTATTGAAGTTTACAAATAGTTTGTAGGAGCCGCCTCTGGTTCGACAAGCTCACCACCCCTCGAACCATCCCGAGCGAAAGCGAGGGGCTGGCCGCGAATGAACAAGAAAGCGATTTGTTATGGTCAAACCAAAAATGCCAAAAATTAAAAAAACACAACAAGCGACCCCCCTTCGCCAAGGCTTCGGAGGGCAGGCAAGCCACAAGCCACAACCTAAAATATTAATGACTGGTAACGAGGCTATCGGAGAAGCTGCTGTGCAAGCCGGCTGCATATTCTATGCAGGCTATCCTATCACCCCGCAGAATGAACTTACCGCCTACATGGCAAAAAGGATGGCAGAAGAAGGCAGGGTATTTGTGCAATCCGAAAGCGAGATAGCTGCTATAAATATGGTATTTGGGGCCTCTGTCACGGGCACAAGGGCAATGACTTCTTCTTCAAGCCCTGGCATAAGCCTGAAGCAGGAAGGCATATCATATCTTGCGGCATGCAGGCTGCCCTCTGTAATAATAAATGTTATGCGCGGGGGCCCGGGCCTTGGCAATATAGCCCCGAGCCAGGCAGACTATTTTCAGGCTACAAAAGGCGGCGGCCATGGCGATTACCACATGATAGTGCTTGCGCCAGCTTCTGTGCAGGAAGCTTTTGAGCTGACAATGCTTTCGTTTGACCTCGCGGATCTATACCGGACTCCGGTTATGATTCTTGCCGATGGATTATTGGGCCAGATGATGGAGGCTGTATTAGTTCACAGTTCACAGTTGATAGTTGACAGAAAAAAACTCCCGATAAAATCCTGGGCATTAACAGGAGCGAAGGGAAGGAAACCCAGAAAGATAAGGTCGCTTCTTTTAAAGCCCGGTGAACTCGAAGAATTAAATAATGTCTTGCAAGCTACATATAAAGATATAGGAAAAAAGGAAGTCAGGTTTGAGTCCTTATACTGCGAAGACGCGGAATTGATAGTCGTGGCATACGGGACTACAAGCCGCATAGCAAAAGAATCAGTAAAAGGGTTAAGGAAAAAAGGTAAGCGCGTAGGCCTATTCAGGCCGATAACCTTATGGCCTTTTCCGGAAAAAGCATTAAATGAATACGCGAAAAAGACAAAGAAATTCTTAGTAGCGGAAATGAGCGCGGGCCAGATGATCGAGGATGTAAGGCTTGCGGTGGGCCGCGAGGCAGAAGTCTCATTTTACGGCAAGATGGGCGGGACTGTCCCGACAAAAGAAGAGATAGACGCAGCCGCGGAAAAGGGTCTAGGGTCTAGGGTGTAGGGTGAAAAAGATATTTAGCAGAACAGAGAGTCTTCAGGATGTAATTACGCATTACTGCGCGGGATGCGGGCATGGGATAGTGCATCGGCTTGTCGCGGAAGTGATCGATGAGCTTGGCGTAAGAGAAAAAGTGATAGGTATCGCGCCTGTGGGCTGCGCAGTGCTGGCTTATGATTATTGGAATTTTGATGTTACGGAAGCGGCGCACGGAAGATGCCCGGCGGTCGCGACAGCCATAAAGAGATTGATGCCTAAATCAATAACATTTACATATCAGGGTGACGGAGACCTGGCGGCTATAGGGACAGCCGAGATAATACATGCCGCGAACAGAGGAGAGAACATCACGGTAATATTTGTAAACAATGGCGTGTATGGTATGACCGGCGGCCAGATGGCTCCCACCACTCTTTTGGGGCAGAAGACCGCTACGTCGCAGTCAGGAAGAGACCTGGCGCGTGACGGCTACCCCATGAAGATATCGGAGATGCTAGCGGTGCTCGATGGAACAAAGTACATAGAGAGGACTTCTGTCATCTCTCCGAAAGATACCATAATATCTAAGAGGGCGATAAAGAAGGCTTTCAAGAACCAGATAGACGGCATAGGCTTCTCCATGGTCGAGGTGCTTGCCATGTGCCCTACATATACGGGAAGGTCTATAGAGGCTTCGATCAAATGGATAAAAGAGCGGGCTTCGATATATTATCCTCAGGGAGTGATCAAAGGTTGAAAGAGGTAGGAGCCGCCTCCCGGCGGCGAACAGATAATCAAAAAGGTAAAAGCTGGATAGTATGAAAGAAGAGATGATCTGCGCCGGATTCGGCGGGTCAGCCACCCTAGCAATAACTATGGTAGTGGTGGTGGCTAGATCTCGCCAAAACTGAATATTTATAAACTGAAGAGAGTAAATAGAAGATATGAAAGAAGAGATAATCTGTGCTGGTTTTGGCGGACAAGGCATAATGATGTTGGGTAAGATCATAGTGCAGGCCGCGCTTAAAAAAGGGCTTAATGTCACCTGGATACCGTCTTACGGAGCGGAAGTAAGAGGAGGCACTGCCCATTGCATGGTAGTTTTATCTGATGATGAGATAGCGTCACCGGTGGTATCTTTGTGCGACACAGCTGTTGTTATGAACGGCCCGTCATTAAAGAAATTTGTTAAGAGGATAAGGCCTAAAGGCATGCTTATATTAAACAGCTCTTTAGCGGATGCTGATGTTGATAGGAGAGATATAAGTGTGTTAAGAATTCCGATGACTGAGATCGCTCACAGGCTTGGCAATGTGAAAGCAGCCAACATGGTAGCGCTTGGTGTTTATATAAAAAAGAAGAAGATAATCACAAAGAGCATGGCCTCTGAAGGCATAACAGATATTTTCCGTGGCAATAAAGAGCTGACAACACTTAACCTAAAGGCTCTTGAAGAAGGATTAAAGATAGCATGAGTGATATACGTGAGGGCCCTTCGACAAGCTCAGGGTCGCACATTAAAAAGAGTGATATACGGGTGCGATTTGCTCCGTCTCCGACTGGATACCTCCATATAGGCAGCGCGAGGACAGCTCTTTTCAACTGGCTATTCGCAAGGGCGAACAAGGGAGTTTTTATACTTAGGATAGAGGACACTGACAAAGAGCGCTCTGATGAGAAATATCTCGATGAGATATTATCAAGCCTTAAGTGGCTCGGGCTAGAATGGGATGAAGAGCCTTATTTCCAAAGCAAGAGGTTTGATATATACAGAGAGGCCGCGGAGCGTCTTGTAAAAGAAGAAAAGGCCTATTATGAGGAGACCGAAGAAGGAAAAGCTATAAGGCTAAAGGTGCAGAAGGATGAGATAATAACATTCTATGATGTGGTTCTTGGTAAGATAGATACAGATTCATCCACCCTGGATGATCTGGTGTTGATAAAATCCGATGGCACCCCAACTTATAATTTCGCGTGCGTTGTCGATGACGCTGATATGAAGATATCGCATATAATAAGAGGTAATGACCATATAGCGAATACACCGAAGCAGGTACTTGTTTACAGGGCTCTAGGTGTTAAGCCGCCAAAATTTGTGCATATACCATTGATATTAGGCGAAGACAAGTCACGCATGTCAAAAAGGCATGGCGCGACATCCATAGCAGAGTATAAAGATAGAGGATATTTCTCCAAAGCTCTCCTAAATTTCCTCGCCCTTATGGGCTGGTCCCCTAAAGATAACAGGGAAAAGCTCAGCGTAGATAAAATAATAGAACTTTTTTCCCTAAAGGCTATAAACAAGGCAGGGGCGGTTTTTAATATACAAAAACTCAACTGGCTGAATTCAGAATATATCAGAGAAGAGCCCATAGACAGTTTAACGGATTTTGTGGCAGAGCATCTTATTAAAAAAGGAATTATAAATAAAGAATATGATAGACAATGGCTTGAACTTTTTGTAAAATCTTTCCAGCCGCGGTTTTCAAACATAGATGAGTTGATAGAGAAATCGAGCTTCTTGTTTAAAGAAGAATTAAGCTTTGAGCC
>JBDRAM010000039.1:0-14123 GCA_043823785.1 Candidatus Omnitrophota bacterium | reverse complement strand
AGGCTGTCACGAAACTAATTTTAGCCTATGATTACAATGATTTTTAAAAGATTACAGCGATTACCTAGTCGATAAACAATCTCCGTAATCTGTCATTTAGTAATCTTTGTAATCAAGGGCGGCACTTTTGTGACGCCCTATATATATAATACTAGGAGGATCTTATGATTTTACCGCATGGAGGCAGTCTTGTTGACCGCGCAGCTCAAGGAGAGAAAAGGGCTGCTCTACTGAAAAAGGCAAAGAATCTATATAAGATAAAGATATCCAAAGAGCACGCGCAGGAGCTTGACAATATCGCGACAGGCGTATTCAGCCCCCTTAAAGGGTTCTTAAATAAAAAAGACCTTATATCCGTGCTTGATAAAAAAAGATTATCCAGCGGAGCGGCATGGACAATACCTATAGTCCTGGACATACCTGATTTTATATATCCTGAGATAAAAAGGGAGAAGAAGCTTTCCCTTATGGATGACAGGGGGATTGTCCTGGCGGTTATGGAAGTGGATGATGTATATAAATATGATAAGAAGGATTTTGCTAAAAAAGTCTACGAGACATTGGATCCTTCTCATCCAGGAGTCGCCAGAGTTTTTAACATGGGTGACTATCTGGTAGGAGGTAAGATTACACTGCTAAATAAACCGCACAGCATATTCAAGAAGTATAGCCTTACGCCTAAGCAGACAAGGAAAAAATTCTCATCCTTAGGATGGGATAGGATCGTAGCATTCCAGACCAGGAATGTCCCGCACATGGGCCATGAGTATGTCCAGAAGACAGCACTCTCATATGTAGATGGGCTCTTTATAAATCCAGTAATAGGCAAAAAGAAAAAGGGAGATTTTAAAGATAAGGTTATACTGGATTCCTATGAAGCCCTTATCGTGAATTATTATCCTAAAGGCCATGTTTTTCTTTCAATACTAGAGATGCAGATGAGATATGCCGGCCCCAGGGAGGCTATACACCACGCTATAATACGCAAGAACTTTGGCTGTACTCATATAATAATAGGAAGGGATCATGCCGGAGTAGGGAGCTTTTATGCGCCGTTTGCAGCCCATGATATATTTAATGAATTTCCTGATTTAGATATTAAGCCCATATTTTTTAAATCCTTCTTCTGGTGCAACCATTGCGCAGGAGTCGCCAATGATAAGACATGTCCGCACAAGGGCAAAGATATCGAGAACTTCAGCGGCACAAAGATGAGGCAGATACTTATAAGCGGAAAGATACCATCAGCAAAGCTTATGCGCCCGGAGGTAGCGCGGTGCATAATAAAACATAAGCATCCGTTTGTAGAGTAGCTAAATAATGAAAAAAGTATTCGTAATAGGATTGGATTGCGCGCCGCCTTCAATAATTTTTAAAAGGCGGGAAGAATTCCCCAATTTAAACAGCCTTATCACAAAGGGGAGCAGAGCGATATTCGAGAGCTGTCACCCCCCTATAACCATACCTGCCTGGATGGCCATGTCAACTTCGCAGTCAGCGGGAGACCTGGGATCATATGGCTTTAGAAACAGAAAAGGCTCATCGTATAACGAGATAGACCTTAGTTTTTCCGATCGAATAACCGCACCCGCCATTTGGGATATAATAGCTAAAAAGAATTTGTCAAGCTGCCTTGTAGGCATTCCTCCAAGTTACCCGCCAAAGAAGATAAACGGAAATCTAATATCATGTTTTATGACTCCTGACGCAGAAAGGGAATATACTTACCCGGCAAACTTGAAGCAGGAGATCGAGTCAAGATTTGGTAAATACAATTTTGACATAGTATTCCGCACCGATAAAAGAGAAAAACTGTTAAAAGACTTGTATGATATGACCAGATATCATTTTGAGGTCATATCTTATCTTATGCAGAATAAGCCCTGGCAGTTCTTTATGTTTGTCGAGATAGGCATAGACAGGGCAAATCACGCTTTCTGGAAATTTCATGATAAGAACCATCGTTTTTATAAGCCTGGCAATAAGTACGAAAAGGTTATAGTGGATTATTATAAGTTTGTAGATGAAAATATAGGCAAACTGCTTAAGCTTTTGGATGATGATACCATTGTATTTATTGTCTCTGATCATGGCGCAAAAGCTATGAAAGGTGTCTTTTGCTTAAACCAGTGGTTGATAGAAAAGGGTTATCTCACGCTTAATAAGCAGCCTAAGCCCGGTACAAGGCTGGACGAGGCAGATATCGATTGGGAGAATACAAAGGCCTGGGGATGGGGCGGATATGAAGGAAATATATATTTGAATGTTAAGGGAAGGGAAGAAAAGGGCCTGATACCGCGCTCTAAGTACGATGAATGGTTGGATAAGTTGAAGAAAGAGCTTATACAGGTCAAAGGGCCTGATGGTGAGAGGTGGAATACAAAGGTGTATGAGCCTAAAGAGCTTTTTACTAAAATAAAGGGGAGCCCTGCTGATCTTATAATATATTTTGATGATTTAAGCTGGCGCGCTGCCGGCACGCTCGGGCATAAATCTAATTATTTATTGGAAAATGACATGGGGCCTGATGACTGTGTGCATGATTGGGATGGCATATTTATTATGCATGATCCTAAAAAAGAGAGAGAGCAGGATTTAGGCAGAGTAAGTATATTTGATTTTGCGCCGACTGTGCTTGATATATTGGAAGTTGATATACCGAAGAAGATGAAGGGTAAGAGTATATTGCAGAAGAAAGTAGGAGCCGCCTCCTGGCGGCGAACAGAAATGGGAGAATAGCAGATGTGTGAGAATCATGATGGATTTGTGCTCTGGTTTACAGGCTTGCCATGTTCGGGCAAGACAACGGTCGCGGACGCGATAGCTGATAAGCTCAAAAGAATGAATATAAAAGTTGAACGCCTCGACGGCGATATAGTGCGCCAGGGCCTTACAAAAGACCTGGGCTTTTCCAAGGAAGACAGGGATAAGAACATAGACAGGGTGACATTTGTGGCAAAGCTCTTATCCAGAAACGGTGTCGCTACGCTTGTATCATTTGTCTCACCTTACAGAGAGAGGCGCCAACACGTAAGAGAAGATACTACTAATTTTATAGAGGTATTTGTAAAATGCCCCATAGAAGAATGCAAAAAAAGGGATACTAAGGGCATGTATGCCAAGGCGCTTAGGGGTGAGATAAAAGACTTTACAGGCGTTGACGATCCTTATGAAGAACCATTAAATCCTGAGATTGTATTAGAGACTCACAAAGAGACAATAGATGAGAGCGCTGATAAGGCCATAGAGAACTTAAAAAAGCGCGGCCTTATAGGGGATTAGTTATGGATGAGAGCAGGTCAAGGACTATCGTAAAGGCTGTATCCTACAGGTTATTCGCGGCTGGGGCTACTACCGCTATAGTCTTCGCATTTACCAGAAAATTAGTCCTTTCAATAGGGGTAGGAATCGCTGAGTTGATAGTAAAAATAATATTTTTCTATCTGCATGAGCGTATTTGGGGCAGGGTTGCCTGGGGAAAGCCTAAACACCCGCTCTCCGACATACCTGTTAAAAAGGAGCTTGCCCCTGAAGATAAGAAAAAGGTCGAAGAACAATTGAAGAGTTTAGGATACCTTTAATTAATGAAACCAGTATATATTTTAGGGATATCGGCATTCTACCATGATGCTGCCGCGGCGTTATTAAAAGACGGTGATATAATCGCGGCTGCGCAGGAGGAACGCTTTACACGTAAAAAGCATGATCATAGCTTTCCGCAGGGGTCTATAGATTATTGCCTGAAAGAAGCTGGAATAGCGGCTTCTGATATTAGCTATGTGGCTTTTTATGATAAGCCTTTTGTGAAGTTTGAGCGCCTTCTGATGACATACTTAAGTTTTGCGCCATGGGGTATAGAATCTTTTGTAACAGCTATGCCGCCCTGGATCAAAGAAAAGATTTTTATGAGAAGCCTGTTAGAAGATAACCTCAAATGTCCAGGTAAGATATTATTCCCGGACCACCATGAATCACACGCCGGCAGCGCTTTTTACCCTTCACCTTTTCAGGATGCGGCTATACTTACGGTAGATGGTGTCGGTGAATGGTCTACCGCAAGCTATGGGATAGGAAGCGGAAAAGATATAAAGATAATCGCTGAGCTTAAATTTCCCCACTCGCTCGGATTGCTATACTCTGCTTTTACATACTATGTTGGCTTTAAGGTAAACTCAGGTGAATATAAGCTTATGGGGCTTGCTCCTTATGGAGAGCCTAAGTATGCGGATATTATAAAGAAAGAGCTTATCAATATAAAAGAAGACGGCTCTTTCAGGTTAAATATGAGGTATTTTAATTATTGCACCGGGCTTACTATGACCAATAGAAAATTTGATAAATTATTTGGTTCTGCCCCAAGGAAGCCGGAGTCAGAGAAAGTCAAGCAGTTCCACATGGATATAGCTCGTTCTGTGCAGTCTGTAACTGAAGAGGTAATGTTGCGCATGGGAAGGCATATCCATAGGCAGACAGGCCAGAAAAATTTATGCCTTGCAGGAGGCGTAGCTTTAAATTGTGTCGCCAACGGCAGACTGCTTCGAGAAGGGCCTTTTGATAAGATATGGATACAACCTTCAGCCACAGACGCAGGAGGCGCTTTGGGAGCAGCTCTTGTAATATGGCATAGATATCTAAAAAAGGAGAGAAGGGCTGATAATGAGCATGATTCTATGAAAGCGGCTTTATTGGGCCCTGAGTTTTCTGATGAGGTAATCGAAGAATACTTAATGGGTAACAATATAATCTATAAGAAGCTAAGCAAGGAAGATGTGCCCAAGTCCGCGGCTAAGCTCATAGCTGATGAGAAGGTTTTAGGATGGTTCCAAGGGCGTCTTGAATATGGGCCTCGCGCATTAGGAAGCCGCTCAATAGTAGGTGACCCACGTTCAGAGGCTATGCAGGGGACCATAAACCTTAAGATAAAGTTCAGGGAATCTTTCAGGCCTTTTGCGCCGACTGTGCTGGCGGATAAGGCTTCAGATTATTTTGCATTGGATTGCGAAAGCCCCTATATGCTTTTAGTAGCACCTGTAAAAGATGATAAGCGCCTGCCTATGACAGAGGAGCAGAAGAAACTTTTTGGAATAGATAGACTTAAGATCAAGCGTTCAAGCGTGCCGGCTGTAACTCATGTTGATTATTCGGCAAGGATACAGACGGTAAAAAGAAAAGATAATCCGATTTATTATGATATGATAAATGAATTTTTTAAAATAACAGGATGCCCTGTTATTATAAACACGTCGTTTAATGTAAGAGGTGAGCCTATAGTATGTACTCCCGAAGACGCATATAGGTGTTTTATGAGGACGAATATGGACTATCTTATCATGGGTTCCTTTCTATTGGATAAGAGTAAACAGCCTGAATCGGAGATAAAGGTAGGTGATTTAAGTGAGTTTGAGCCGGACTAAATGTAGGAGCGGCCTCCTGGCCGCGAATGAAGAAGCAGGCCAAAGCTGTAGGAGCCGCCTCCTGGCGGCGAATGAAGAAGATATATTATTGCAGAGTTCCCATCAAGGAAATTTACGTAAGGCTAGGATATATAATTCTCAAAATCCTTACTTTGTCACTCTTTGCACGCACGATAAAAACAAGATTTTGACTGAGCCAAATATTCCAGAGGCGCTAATAGCTGCAATGAAATGGTTTATTCTAAATTCGCAGATAAGATTCCTTGGTTTTGTGATTATGCCAGACTATTTACATTGGAGTTTTTCTTTAAAAGGTGGCCACAAGTTGGATGATATAATAGGTAGGTACAAAAGCTTCACATCAAAAGAGATTAAGAAGCAACTTAATTTAAATTGTAAAACATGGCAAGTTGGTTACTACGATCATCTTTTGAGAGACATAAAAGATTTTACAACAAAACTTAATTATATGCATAATAATCCAGTTCGAAAAGGTATTGTAGAAAATCCAGAGGATTATTTATACTCTACGGCTAATGAAAAATATGCAGATATGGTAGATTGGGGATATATAGGATGTTGACACGATTCGCGGCCAGGAGGCCGCTCCTACGATCATGGTTCGCGGCCAGGAGGCCGCTCCTACGGAAATGAATGAGATAAAAAGATTAAAAATAACCGGATTTTGTGTATTAGCGGTGTTGTCAATATTAGGTACACTCCATTCGTACAGAGGGCATATTCTTCTCGCGTCAGTTTCATACTGTATTGCTGGCATAGTTTTCACAATGACAATGCTCTTTCCAGGCCAGTTTAAAAAGGCAACACATGCGATTGTTGACTTTATTTTCGCGAAGGTGCTTCTGTCGGTCTTCTTTTTTCTGGTCATAACTCCCGTTGGCCTTACTATGCGGTTATTTGGTAAGGACCCTTTGGATAAGAGAATAGAGAAGGATAGAGATTCTTACTGGATTAAGAGAGACGCACAGGCAGAGGATATAAGCGGTTACGAAAAACAGTTCTGAATTAGGGTGTAGGGTGTAGGCTGTAGGGTTAAGGCAGGCAATCCGCCATGTACCCTATAGCCTAGGACCTGCAACCTAGAACACAAGGAGAGCAAATATGGGTAAACTGGGTATACTCAGGGAGCTATGGGACTTTTTAAAAGTGAGAAAGCGCTGGTGGCTTGCGCCTATTATAATAATGCTTTTACTACTCGGGCTTCTTATTATCTTTACCGAATCATCAGCAGTCGCACCGTTTATCTACACGCTTTTTTAAAAAGAGGTGAGGTATGGAACATCTAAAACTTACTAAAAAACAGAAAGCGGTCTTTGATTTTATCAAGCGCTATATGAATGAGAAGAAACAGGCCCCCTATATAAGAGAGATACAGGATGCCTGCGGAATTACCTCATACAAGAGCGCTGTCGATAAACTGCTTGCTCTTGAGAAAAAAGGGTATATCAAGAGGGCTTTAAATAAGCATCGCAGCATAAAGATCGCGTAGGCACAATTACAAATATCTAAAAATTAGAAGGTATTTACCGAGGCAGGAGGTTTTTAAATGAAAAGAGTACTTGT
The DNA here is from genome assembly GCA_043823785.1 of Candidatus Omnitrophota bacterium. Classification (GTDB taxonomy): domain Bacteria; phylum Omnitrophota; class Gorgyraeia; order JABMRG01; family JABMRG01; genus JBDRAM01. The sequence goes on along the minus strand of JBDRAM010000039.1, from coordinate 7,125 downwards.
TACCGGAGGAGCCGGGTATCTTGGCTCTGTCTTATGCATGAAACTCCTGAAGAGAGGATATTCAGTGAGGTGTTTTGATAGGCTCTATTTCGGTTCTGATCCGGTAAGGCCATTCATGAAGAGCGGGAAATTTGAACTTATAAAGGGAAATATATTGGATCTGAAAAAATTTCCCGATCTTTTAACTGATGTTGACGTTGTTATACATCTGGCAGGGCTCGCGAATGATCCTACTTCTGAACTCGACCCCAACCTGACCAATGCCGTTAACTTCGAAGCTGCTTTAGAGCTCGCGAAGCTTACCAAGGCAAAAGGAATAAAGCAGTTTGTGTTTGCTTCAAGCTGCAGCGTATACGGCAAGGCCCTTGCGGATGTGGTAAATGAAAACTCCCCCATAAATCCCGTTTCTATATACGCGGAATCCAAGGCAAAGGCTGAAGAGGATATTTTGGCTCTGGCAGATGCTCACTTTTATCCTGTCTCTTTCAGGCAGGCTACTCTTTATGGCGTATCCCCTCGTATGCGCTTTGACCTGGCAATAAATCTTATGGTGCTTCACGCAAGCACAAAGGGCGAGATCTTTATATGGGGCGGAGGAGATCAGTGGAGGCCGTTTCTGCATGTTGAAGATGCAGCGGATGCTATGGTATACTCTCTTGGCGTTTCCGCAGATAAGATATCAGGCAAGATATATAATCTTGGCTCAACAAAAGACAATTTTAAGATAATCGATCTCGCGAATCTGGTTAAAAATTCCGTAAAAGGGTCTAAACTTAATGTAATACCTGAAAATCCTGACAAGCGCAGTTATTGCGTAAATTGCGATAAGGTTGAAAAAGAGCTAAAATGGAAACCTAAAAAGAAGATAAAAGACGGCATCAAAGAATTGTCAGAGTTTATTAAGTCAAATAAGATAAGATCTGCCGAAAGTTCCGTATATTATAATATCAGGACCATGCAGAAGTTTATCCAAAAACCGGCTATTTCAGGCGGCGATCCTATGCGTGTTGATTTTCTCGCGTTTTCCTTGCCTACAATAGGCAAGGAGGAGGAGAAAGAGCTTATAGATACATTGCACTCGGGATGGCTTACGACAGGGCCGAAAACCCACAGGCTTGAGAGTATGTTTAAGGATTACCTGGGATGTAAATATGCCATATGCGTTAATTCCTGTACTGCCGCACTGCATCTTTGCCTTGTTTCACTGGGCATAAAAAAGGGCGATGAGGTTATAACATCCCCCATAACATGGCCTTCTACGGCAAATGTTATTGTACATACGGGCGCAAAGCCTGTATTTGCCGATGTGAATCCCAAGACTATGAATATAGACCCGAAAAGAATAGAGGAGAAGATAACAAAGAGAACAAAAGCTATTATCCCTGTCCACATGGCAGGACAACCCTGCGAGATGGATAAGATACGAAAGCTGGCAAAGAAACATAAACTTTATATTATCGAAGATGCTGCTCATGCGATAGGGGCAAGCTATAATGAGAGAAAGATTGGTACTCTGAGCGATTTTACATGTTTCAGCTTTTACCCTATAAAAAATATGACTACGATAGAAGGCGGGCTTATAGCTACCAACAATCGGAAATGGGCAGAAGACATAAGGGTCCTTAGCCTCCACGGGGTAACTAAGGATGCATGGAAGCGTTACAGCTCAAGCGCCAAAGGGCATCATGATGTTATCTTTCCAGGTTTTAAATATAACATGACAGATATGCAGGCCGCTTTGGGCTTACATCAGCTGCCCAAACTAGATAAGTTTATAAGACAGAGAGAGCATATGGTTCTTCAGTACAACGACGCGTTTAGTGGTATGGAGGAGATCAGCGTGCTCGATCAGATAGATAATATAAGGCACGCGCACCATCTTTATATTATTGTGCTTAATACCGAAAAGCTTAAGATAACGAGAGATGGTTTTATGGATGCGTTAAGAAAAGAGAATATAGGAGTAGGCATACATTTTCGCTCTCTGCATATACAGCCTTTTTATAAGAATACCTATAAATTCAAGGACTCCGATCTGCCTAACGCGAAGCATCTCTCCGACAGGATAATCTCCCTGCCCCTTTACCCTGGCATGAGCCAGTATGACCTTGATACGGTTGTAAAAGCTGTCAAAAAGATAGTAGCTTATTATAAGAAATGAATAAAAAGATACTGCTTTATGTGATACTGATGCTTGCTTTTTTTGTAAGAATTGTTGGGTTGGATTTTGGACTGCCATTTACATACCATGATGATGAACCTATAATCGTGAATTATGCTCTTTCCTATGGAACAGGTGACCTCAGCCCGCATACCTTTAATGTGCCGCCTTTTTTGTCTTATCTGCTTTGTTTTCAGTATGGTATTTTTTATCTACTGGGCCGCCTATTCGGAGCCTTTAAGAGCATCAACGATTTTGGTTATCTTTTTTTAAATAACCCCACAATATTTTACCTTATAGGAAGGTTTACGCTTGGGGTGATCCCGGGAGTCTTGTCCGTATTTTTTATTTATTTGCTTGGAAAGAAAGTTTTTAATAGAGACATCGGGCTTATCGCCGCACTCTTCCTAGCTTTTAATTTTTTACATGCCAGGGATTCGCATTATATATACCTTGACGTACCGCTGATGATGGTTCTCACGCTTTTATATCTTAAAAGCATGGACCTTATTCGTACTAATTCAACACGTTATTATATATGTGTTGGAGTCTTAACAGGTATTGCAACGGCTATAAAATATTTTGGCCCGGCATTGGGGCCTTTTCTTATCGCTGTTTTTGCGCATAACTTTATTGTATATAAAGACCAGATACGCAAAAACCTATTGAAGTCAGGCTTGTTTATTGTGGCCGCTATCGCTACATTTTATATTCTCAATCCTTATGCTTTATTGGAGCATGGCAGTTTTTTAGCCGCGCTTACAAGGATGCCTCTTGGTGCTCGAGACGCGCTTTTTCATATCAAGTTTTCACTGATAGGATCAATGGGCCTTCTTATGCTCTGCTGCAGTATCCTAGGTATTTGTACAGCTTTTATTAAGAAGAATAAGAATATTTTGTTGTTGTCAGTTTTTATTTTTTCGTATTACCTGATTATTATGATGAAGAGCCAGGCTGCGGAAAGATATGTTATGCCCCTTTTGCCGTTGTTGCTTTTATCTTCGGCATATTTTGTATATACAGCTGTAAGTTTCTTGAAAAGGCCCATAATCAGGAAGATGGCACTTATCTCTGTATCATGCGTACTTGTGGTTCCTTCCGCGCAGAAACTGGTTTTAGCTGATAGGCTTTTTTTAAGAGATGATACAAGGACCAAGGCTTACGCATGGGTAAAAGAGAATGTTCTTTCGGGTTCAGTCGTGGCTGTAGATGCATTAAGCTCAGGGTTTCCAAGGTTGGAAAAAGAGAAATCACAGATAAGAGAAGTGTATAGCCAGGACAGGGACATAACTTTTGATGAAGCAGACAAGCCGCTAGATTTAAAGAAGAGATTAATGCTTTCGAACCCAGATTACCCGAAGGATACCTATCATATCTATTATATGCGAGGGACAAAGATACGCGGGTTTCATAGCGTATATCCTGACATATTATTTGATTTTGATGAGCTTAAACACAAAGGCGTAGATTATGTAATTATCAGCACTGCTCTAGGAGATAAAAAATACAGAGGATTTCTTAAGACGTTGAAGTCAAACTCAGTATTGGTAAAGGCATTTTCGCCATACGCAGAAGGTATTACCAGGTACAGTCCGGAGGAGAAGACATCGCTGCCTGCGGCAGCTTTTTCTTTAGATGAACTTAAGAACAGAACCAGGTTTGGGCCGCATATTGAAATATATAAGATAAGGCAGCTGGAGAGGAGCGTTTAGTTGGATTATTCTGTTGTGATCCCCCTTTATAATGAGAGCGAAAACTTGGACCCTCTGTATAAAAGAGTGTCGAGTGTGCTGGATTCTTTAGGTGGAGACTATGAGATTATCTTTATTGACGATGGCTCAACTGACGGCTCATACGACACCCTTAAGGATATCGCTTTCCTTGACAAGAGAGTGGTTGTTATTTCTTTTGATAAGAATTATGGGCAGCATCCCGCCGTTATGGCCGGTTTTGAACAAGCGAAGGGTGAATATGTTATAACACTTGATTCAGACCTGCAGAATCCCCCTGAAGAGATACCACGTCTTTTGAAGGAGATGAAGCCTGGAATTGATATGGTGGCAGGTTACCGCAAAAAAAGGTATGACACATTTTTTAGAAGGTGCAGCTCTTCGATGGTAAACGTATTTTTTTCTTTACTCTCGGGTGTCTGGCTTAAGGATTACGGCAGCATGCTCAGAATATTTAACAGGGAAACAGCTATGGAATCCGCAAGAAGATACTGTAAGGAGCGCCTCTATATCCCCCTACTGGTTTCCAAGATTACGAAAAATATCAAAGAGATAGAAACCGGCCATGCAGATAGATTCAGGGGAGAATCACGCTATAACTTTAAAAAATTGCTATACATGGTATGGATTATCATACTTCGTTTTCATCCAAATTTTTACCAGGCTCTCACAAGATCTCATCTGGTAAAAAAAGACGACATATTATACAGGATAAGGGCAAGGATAACAAATTCTGTTGAGGCCATAAGCGGATGAAGAAAAGGCATAGAGTAAAAATTTTGCCATCTGATTTAAAATTAGATATATATGATTCGAGTTTCTTTAATACGAATATAGCTAAGCTTGAAATTGACGGATTGGGTAAGAAACCGTTTCAGCCTATCCCAGATATCTTAGAATGGGCTGAGAAAGAGCAGATAAAATTTTTAATCATTAAGCTTCAAAATCCAAAAGATAAATCTACCCGGAATATACTTAGATGTGGTTTTAAAATATGCGGTGAAAGCACAGACATGAGGTTTGCTGCTGCATCAAAACCTAAAGGGTTAGCCGCGAATATATATAATATCAGGTTAGCCAGGAAGAACGATAGGCAGGCAGTTTGCGATATTGCAAGAGATGCTTTCAGATTAAGTTATCTCTATGGGTGTGGATTTGGCAGTAGGGCTTTAGTCGATCGTTACCATGCTGTTTGGATGAAGAATATTATGAATGATAAGGGCGCAAAGGTCTTTGTAGCGGAGAGAAGCAGTAGAATTGTTGGTTTTTTAGGCTTAAGCATTAATAAAGTCAAAAGATGCGCAAGAATAACTCTGGTTGCTGTGGATAAACGATTTAGAGGCAAGGGTATCGGCAGGGCTTTAGTTGCTGAAGCAATAGAATATGCAAGAGGCAGCCTCAAGACAGTCTTTGTAAAGACCCAAACGAATAACAAAAAAGCAATATCTTTATATAGGAAGTTAGGCTTTAGGCCCCTACTATACGATAAGGTTTTTTGTAAGAAGTTGAAATGAAAAAAACCATAGCTGTTATTTTATTACTATTTATATTTTTTGTGCTGGTGCTGACATCTGTTAGCACCAAGACGCCCGTTTGTGATGCCGCGGCGCATCATATAGGTTCCGGGTATTCATTTGTTAAGACCGGTGATTTCAGGATGAATCCTTCGGCGCCGCCCTTACTGCGCCTTCTTATGGGCCTTCCACTCTTACCATTAGACCTGAAACTTCCGACAGATCATCCTTCATGGCAGACTATAAACAGTATGCAGTTTCACTATCAGTTTCTTTTTGTGTATAATAATAATGCCGAAAAAATAGTATTTTTAAGCAGGCTGCCAATGATATTCCTATCGACCATTTTTGGCCTTGCGATATTTATGTGGTCAAAGCGCTTGTACGGATACAACGCAGGCCTATTTTCGTTATTTTTATTTGTCTTTTCACCTGCTATGCTGGCTAACGGCGGACTCGCTATGCTTGATATGGGATGTGCGTTTTTTATATTCCTTTTTGTTTTTCAGTTGTGGCGCTATCTTCATAATAGAAGCCGGATGAATCTTATTCTAGCAGGCATATGCTTTGGCTTAGCGCAGTCAACCAAGATTACAGCCATAGTTTTGTATCCTATGACATTAGTATTTTTTGTAACCGACGCGATTTATAGCAATAGGAAAGGTAAGCCATTTTTATTGGGGATTCTTCTAAGGGATATTATAACGATCTGGATAATAGGCCTTTTTGTATTATGGGCAACATACTTTTTTGAGTTTAAGCCGCTTTTAGAGAATGCCCCTGATGTTGATGAAAAGATAGAATATATGAGAAAATTTTCATCGTTGATCCCATTTGTAAATAGTGCAAAACTTGCAAACGCACTGATCTATTTTGGTAAAAATATACCCATACCCTTAAGTACTTACATCGTTACGCTATTAGGCGTCATCCACATTGCAATGTCTAATTACCCCCTCTATTTTATGGGAAAGGTATTTTGTGGCGGTTCCAGGATCTATTATCTTGTTGATTATTTGATCAAGACACCGCTTGCAATGGTCATTCTAATAATTTTATCTGCAGTAATGTTTAAGAAGAGAAAAAGAGCAGGGTTTATGGCTGAGTTTTTTTTAATATTTCCCATTATTACCTTCTTTGCTTTTGCCTCAAAGTCAAAACTGCAGGGTGGATTAAGGTATCTTCTTCCTATGTACCCTTTCTTATTTGTGTGGGTAGGCAATATAGTAAACCATGAGCTTATAAAAAAATCAAAGGGCTTTAAGGCAGCCTTAATCTTTTTATGCAGCTGGTATCTTATCACATCTGCCTCAGCATACCCTCACTATTTGGCATACTTTAATGAGCTTACAGGAGGCCCGGGAGGCTTCGGGTATAAGATAACAAAGGATTCAGACTGGGGCCAGGACTTCAAGGCCCTGAAGTCCTATCTTGATAAAAAAAAGATAAAGGAAGTAAGACTTATTTGTTTTGGAACGATTGAGCCTTCATATTACGGTATCAGGTATGTGGATGTTGAGTCCAATGAGTATAAAAAGCCTAAGCCGGGGGCTTATTATGCCATAAGTTCAAGGTATCTGCCTGGCGTAGAATGGGCCGAAGAGAGGGAGCCTGTTGACAGGGTTGCTCATAATATATTCATCTATTACATAGAAGAAGCTATAAAATGAAGAGATCTATATTCAGCAATAGAGAGAACCTGGGTTTTTATATATTTTTT
>JBDRAM010000038.1:0-5856 GCA_043823785.1 Candidatus Omnitrophota bacterium | reverse complement strand
GGCTGTCACGAAACTAATTTTAGCCTATGATTACAGTGATTTTCAAAAGATTACAGCGATTACCTAGTCGATAAACAATCTCCGTAATCTGTCATTTAGTAATCTTTGTAATCAAGGGCGGCACTTTTGTGACGCCCTATTGCTATCCATATATGTCTGTAACATTATCTGCGCCGCTATTTTATCTATTTTCATTTTTCTCTTTTTGCGGCTTATATCCGCCTGCAGCATCAATACCTCACCCTGCCTCGTGGTAAGGCGTTCATCAAATGTATAAACAGCTATTTTTAGCCTCTTTTTGAGCTTATCACTAAACCCTAAAACCTTTTCCGCCGCCAACCCCATTGTGCCATTCATCTTAATGGGGAGGCCAACAACTACCTCCTTAACGTCATATTCGCTTATAATATCCTCGATCTTACTAAATACAGCCTTTTCAGCGCTTAAGGTTTTAAGGCCTTGCGCGATAGTCTGAGTCTCGTCGCTTATCGCTACGCCTATACGTTTTTCGCCTATATCGAGTCCGAGTATTCTCATTAAACCTCTGCTCTTCACTTAATAAATTCGGCCTTAAGCCGCATTTTAGAAATGACTCTTTAATCTCTTTTTTTGCACTGAATCTACGAGCCTCTTTACATCACCCGCCCTATCCTTAGAGCAGATAAGCGTTGCGTCCTTTGTCTGTATTATAACTATATTATCTATGCCGATAGCTGCTAAAAGATGCTTCCTTTCTCCCAAAACTATAGACTCCTTCACATCCATTCCTATGAAATTCGCGTTTACAATATTTCCATTTACATCTTTTTTAAGATACCTGTCTAGGCTTTGCCATGAGCCTATATCCATCCAGGATATATCTGATTTAATAACATAAGCCTTTCTCGTCTTTTCCATAATAGCGTAATCTATAGATATATCAGGGAATCTCCTGTAATAGTGGTCTATCGCGGCCTGTTGTTTTTTTGTTCCAAGGCCTTTTGCGATACTTTCAGCTACCTTATAGATTCCGGGCTTATATCTTTTAAACTCATCCAAAAATACACTTGCCCTGCCAATGAATATTCCGCTGTTCCAAAAATATCTTTTTGATTTAAGAAAATACTTTGCCCTTTTAGGATCTGGTTTTTCTATAAACCTGTCTACCTTGTAAATGCTGTATTTCTTATCAGAGATCAGGTTTCTATACAACCTTCCCGCTCTTATATAACCGAACCCGCACGAGGGGTGATCAGGCCTTATGCCTAATGTTATAATAGATTCTCTTATTCCGGACACAAAAGAGGCGAGGCCGAATATCTCTTTTATAGCATGGGAATCTTCCATTACATGGTCTGCCGGCATTACAAATATTACGCCTTTCGGGTCTTTCTTTCTTACAAAAGAGGCGGCAACGCATACTGCGGCGGCTGTGTTTCTTGATACGGGCTCCGCTATTATATTAAGTTTTTTAAAACCAGGCAGCTGCTTATAAATAATTTTAAGGTGCCTCTTATTGGTTATGATAATAATATTATCTTTAGGTATAAATTTTTTCACACGCGATACTGTATCCTGAAGCAATGTCTTTTTGCCTTTCAGATTAAGGAAAAACTTCGGAAATCCTGGCCTTGACATAGGCCAAAGCCTCTTTCCGGCACCGCCTGCTATTATTACGGCATATAACATCTACCTGGCCCCCGGGGAAGTTTTTTTGTGCAATGAGGGGCCATCCTGAGGCCGTAAGGCCGAAGGATCTACTCCCCTGATAAGGCCTTTGACAAACCTCGCGACCTTTTTTGCTATATTCTTTTTATCCGCCAGGCAGCTCTCAAGCTTATTGATTATAGCACTGCCCACAATAACGCCGTCACAGAATCCGCTCAATTGCCTTACCTGCTTTGGCGTTGATACTCCAAAGCCAACACACAAAGGTTTGCTGGTAATGCGCCTTATGCGCCTGATATCTTCTCTCACCATGTGGGGCAAGCTTTTCCTGGCGCCCGTTACGCCGGTCAAAGATACGTAATATATAAAACCTTTTGATCTTGACGCGATATACCTCAACCTATCATTAGTACTTGTCGGCGCTGCCATGAATACAGTATTGAATCCATTTACTTTAGAGGCTGCTGTAAGATCTCCCGATTCCTCAAGAGACAGGTCAGGCACGATAACACCGTCTGCGCCTGCCTTCTTTGCGTCTCTGGCAAATCTGCTTACACCATAACTGTAAACAGGGTTGTAGTATGTCATGAGCAGTATAGGCATATCCACAGTCTTTCTCAGTGACCGTATAAGTGAAAATATAGAGTCAAGGTTTACCTTATTCTTTAAAGCCCTCTGAGATGCTCTCTGTATGGTCGGCCCATCTGCTAAAGGATCGGAAAATGGTACGCCAAGCTCTACCATATCTACGCCTGCCTTCTCAAGCTCTATAACCAGCTGCTTAGTGGTGGCTAAATCAGGATCCCCGGCGCATATATAGGCAATAAAAGCCTTTCTTTTCTGTATCTTCAGCTCTCTGAACTTCTTATCTATTCTATTCATGTTTTTATCCTAGTTCTTTGGTTTGCGTGTTAGCGTGTTTGCCTGTTTGCGGGTTTAACCCGCCAACCCGCAAAACCCGCTAACCTAACCTATAGTATTCCCTTCACAATATCTATATCCTTATCCCCTCTGCCTGAAAGACATACTACGATGACTTGTCTCTTATTCGTCTTTGGAATAAGCTTCTTAAGATATGCTATCGCATGAGCGCTCTCCAGCGCAGGTATAATGCCCTCTTTCTCAGAAAGAAGTTTAAAGCCATCAAGCGCTTCCTTATCAGTAACAGATACGTACCTTGCCCTTCCCGTCTCTTTATAATAAGAATGCTCAGGGCCTACCCCGGGATAATCCAAGCCTGCTGATATAGAATGAGCTGCCTTGATCTGGCCGTCCCTATCCTGCAATAAATAGCTCTTTGAGCCATGCAATATACCGGTCCGGCCTTTACCTAGTGTTGCCGCGTGTTTTCCGGATGATATGCTGACGCCTGCTGCTTCTACACCCACAAATTTTGCCTTTGTGCCGAAATAAGGATGGAACAGGCCTATGGAATTAGAACCTCCCCCTACACAGGCAACGAGATAATCAGGAGTTTTCTCGCCATGCTTTCTCAATTGCACCTTGGTCTCTTCACCTATGACCGCCTGAAAATCACGAACCATCATAGGGTATGGATGAGGCCCGACTACTGAACCTATTATATAATGTGTAGTTCGAACATTGGTTACCCAATCCCTTATGGCTTCATTTGTAGCGTCTTTTAAAGTCATGCTTCCGCTTGAAACCGGAATAACCCTTGCTCCCAAAAGCTTCATTCGAAAGACATTAAGGGACTGCCGCTTTATATCTTCTGTTCCCATATAAACATCGCATTCAAGGCCAAACAAGGCCGCTACTGTCGCGGTTGCGACTCCATGCTGTCCTGCTCCTGTCTCAGCTATGATGCGCTGTTTATTCATATTCGTTGCAAGCAAGCCCTGGCCGAGTGTATTGTTTATCTTGTGAGCGCCTGTATGGCAAAGGTCCTCCCTTTTTAAGTAGATCCTCCCGCCGGAAAAATATTTTGTCAGGTTCTTGGCAAAATAAAGAGGTGTGGGCCTTCCCGCGTACTCTTTAAGGTAATAATTAAGCTTTTCTTTAAATACCTTGCTGTTCTTTGCCTTCTGGTATGCTGACTCCAGCTCTTTCAAGGCAGCCATAAGGGTCTCCGGAACAAATTTCCCGCCGTATCCGCCAAAATAACCTCTTCTGTCTGGTCTCATTTTCCCCTCGCTTATTCGTAGGTAAGTTCCAGGGTGTAGGTTCCAGGGTGTAGGGATTTTATATTATTATAGATACCCTAGAGCCTACGACCTAAACCCTATACCCCATACGCTATGCGCTAATCCTTTATTTAACATTAGCTATTACACGTGCCAATATCTTAGCTGTATCAATAAGGCTTCTTATATTGACATATTCATTGTCTCCGTGACACGAATGCCCTCCATCCGGAGAATATCCTACACATGGGATTCCTTTTCTAATTAAAAATCTCATATCAGTCGCGCCTGCAAGCAGCGCGCACCTTCCTCTTCTTCCTGTGACCTTTGATATTGAATCAGAAAATTCCTTAAATATAATGCTGTCTCTTCTGCTTACAGCAGGCTCTTCTCTTGCGAAAATCTCAACATCGACTTTAAGATCTCTGTCATTCTTCTTAAGCCTTTCTATAGCATCGATAACTTCGCTTTTAACATCCTCAAGGCGCTCCTCGGGAAGCACCCTTCTGTCTATTGTAAATACAGACCTATCCGGCACAATATTGATTTTGCTTCCGCCAAAAAGTTCACCACCTAATACCATGGTAGCATGCCTGTCTATCTCGCGCCTGGTGGCATGAGATGTCGTTCTTTTTGCGACCCTATTCTTAAGCTTAACAAGTTCCGAGGCCACCATAAGCATTTTCTCGAATGAGTTTATACCTTTATGAGGCTCACTGCCGTGGCAAGACTTTCCATGGACCACTATCCTAAACCAGACCATACCTTTGTTACCGTAAGAAAAAAAATCATTCTGATATCCTTCACCTATCGCATAGTCTGGTTTTACTATGCCCTTTTTGACAAGATAACCAAATCCTGCCGCTCCGCCGGTCTCTTCGTCAGGTGTAAATGAAAGCTCAACATTGCAGCGCGGTTTTAGATTATTTACCTTGAGAGCTTCAACAGACATTAAAACAGAGGCTATATTTCCCTTCATGTCCTCTGTGCCCCGGCCAAAGATCTTTCCGCCCCTGACAACAGGTTTAAACGGGGGACTACTCCAGGAGCTTGTGGCAGGAACAACATCATAGTGCCCATTCAGATGCAATGTTTTCTCCGCCCTGGTATTCCATTCCGCTAATAGATTTATCCTGGCAGAACCTCTATTTATGCCGTGTTTTTTCAACTCTTTCTTCGGGACTCTTATCTCCCTTGTCTTAAGCCCCATACTTTTGCATTCTTTTTTTAAGAAAGCTACTATTACTTCGTAATTCTCACCCGGCGGGTTAACCGTAGGGATTGAGACCAGCTTCTTGGTAAGATCTACGATTCTTTTCTTATTCTTTTCTATGTAGTCAAATACACGTTTCATTAGTGATGTGCTCATTTAGCTGACTTTACTTCAGAGATAAATCTCCTTACAAGCTCCTGGTCTTTTTTCCCAGGTTCTTTTTCTACGCCGCTTGAAACATCAACCGCGAAAGGATCTACCTTTAAAATAGCCTCTTTTACGTTTTCGGGGTTAAGCCCTCCTGAAAGAAATATAGGAATGCCATAATCTTTGGCTTTCAAGGCAATATCCCAGTCAAAACTCTCGCCCGTGCCGCCATAGCGTTCATCTTTATGCGCGTCAAGAAGGATATAATCCAGATTTTTAAAATTTTTTATGGCTGTCAAAGATGATTCGTCTTTGATCCGGAATGCCTTAATGATCTTGACACCCCTAAACCCTTCACAGTATTCAGGCGTCTCATCGCCATGAAACTGTAATAAGTCTACTCTACCAAGCTTATTTATGATCTCATCTACGATTCTTTTCTCTTCATTGACGAATAGAGCCGTGATCTTAACGGAGAGAGATACCTTGTCAATGATCGCTCTCGCGGCCTCCACATCTATTCTTCTGGCACTTTCCGCGAAAACAAAACCCATAATATCAACCCCGGCTATTTCTGTTACTATAGCATCGCCTAAATTTGTAATACCGCATATCTTGACTTTAGGCATATCCTACCTTCCTATAAACTCTTTCACCTTAGCTCCTATATCTTCGGCATCCATAAATACCTCTCCTATTAAAACC
>JBDRAM010000037.1:0-14154 GCA_043823785.1 Candidatus Omnitrophota bacterium | reverse complement strand
TCTGTCTTATAGCTTGGATCCAGTATCATATGAAATACAAAATCGGATTCATCTTTAAAGAGTTGGATCAGTATCCGGCTCAATGTTGTCTTTCCCGTGCCAACATCGCCTAAAATAAGATTTAAGCCGCGGCGCAGCCTTATAGCTATCTCCAATCTTTTTAAAGCCGCGTCATGGGAAGAGGATGGATAGAAAAACAGCGGATCAGGGCTGGTTGAAAATGGCTCGGATTTAAGGCTTAATACCTCATAGTAACTCATGATTACCTCTTTTTAGTTTTCAAGACTCTCTCTTATCTGCTTAATCGACTTGCCATTTCTCCTAAATTCCCTTATGATTTTTAACTGCTCTACAGAAGAATCATCAAAAAATCTAAAATTTGTTTCAAGGCCTCTGCCTATTTCTTGTACCAGCTTTATCTTTAAATAGTATTTAAGAGTCTCGATCGAATAGCCTGTAACTTGAGCTAAATCTTTTATCAGATATATGTTCTTCATTAAATAGCTCTCCTAAATACCCATTAAATGTAAAACCCGGCAGTGCCGGGCTCCACATAATACTACCTATGTAGGGAGCCCACCATCTCCCTACTCATGTAGTAATTATATAACTTGTCTTAAAGCGTGTCAAGGTATTGTTTAGGGAAATTAAAAAAAAATTTCACAGCTACTCCACATATAGGGAGCATTGTAATTTACGATTTTATACATATAGGTGGGTTTAATTAATAGAATATGGCTATTTGAAGGTTATCTTTGAAATAACCATAGAAGCTTTTATAACAAGGCCGTCTTCTCCGCTCTTTGTGTTAAGCTGGAGCTTGTCTATCTTTAATAATTGGGGGGAATTGCGTACTTTATATATAAACATCATAAGAGACCGCATATCGGACTCTGTCTCTATGTCAACGGTGAACCTCTTATAGTAATCCTTATCTTTTGAGGGTTTAGGCCTCATGTTAACTATCTTCAAGCTGGAAGTCCTGGCAAGGGTTTCAAGCTCATTCAGGATAAATGTGACTTCCTGCTCATCGCTGCCTCTTGGCTTTAGCTTGGCAGCATAAACATTATATTCTTTATCGATCTCCTCTTTCTTTTTTACAGCAGAGATTGCTTTCTGCAGTTTAACTCTAATAAGCCTTGTCTCTTTGTCAATGCTGTCCCATTCTTTGTACAAAGGCTCAATCGCGAAATTATACGCTAATGCCATCATTATTATAACTACAGAGGCATACAATATACTCTTTTCACGGGCACTCAGCCTATTGGCTATATTCATTCTTTAGCCTTCCTCTGAATCGCTTACTTTCTTTATGGGTTTGGAAGTAAAATTACACCATATCTGAAAATCTACAACCTCCCCTTGCTGCTTGCGCCTCATGGCAGCTGAACGTATCTGTACATTGCTAAATTTCTCAGACTTCTCAAGTATTGTAGGCAGCTTAGAAACATCCGACATCTTCTCTGCCGTGCCGCGAAACCTTACTACGCCTGAGGCCTCATCGTAATTAAAATCTATTAAAGATATGTTTGGAGGTATCAACCAATGTATATGGTATATCGCGTCAAGCGAAGATGTGCCTTCCGCGGATTGGGCCTTAATAGCTTCGAGCTTTATTATCCTATCCTCTATCTTCTTAGCCTCCGGCTCTATTGTCTGCAATAAAGACTTCATATGTTTTAGGTGTGTCTGTTTTTTATAAAGCTTGATTAAAACAGCCATCGCGAAAAGGGATATTATCGCCGCCGCAACCACGGCCACGAATGTAAATCTTTTTATCTTTGCCTGAAGCCTCTGTTTCTTTCTCTGCTCTGAAGAGATCAGGTTTATACCATCTTTTATAAAAAGGCTCCCGCATATATCACATACAGAGCTCTCCTGCGAAATACCCTTGTCGGTCAGTGCGTCATCCCCCAGAGATAGGGCCTCCAGGGCGCTCAGGCTGCTTGCTGGCCTGTTCATCTCTACATGCAAAAGATTGCTAAAATCATCAATAACCGCGCCTGCTCCTGTAACTAAAAATTCGGCTATAGTCTTTTCTCCCCGGATCTTTGCCTTTTTATATAAAGCTACAGAACTATTTATTTGGGTCAAAAGGCGCCCATTAGATGCCTCCGCTCCTGGGTTATTCTTTGAAATGTCCGCTGACCCTATAGACGCCACTCGGCTGAAAGCCAGCTTCCCGTCTGAAATAATTACTATCTCTGTGTGATCTGCGTCTATGTTGACCAGGCATATATTGCCTTCTCTTATTTTTTCCTGATGCGTATACATAAGCCACGCAAATAACGCGTCCGAACTAAATCTTATCTTTGCTGGCTTTTTTTCAAGATGACGCAATATGTTATCGACCCTGTCCGCTTCGGCCTTATGAATCACAACAAGCATGATCTCTGAATATCCATCTTCGGCCACATCGATTATCTTGTAATCTGATATAACCTCGTCCTGAGAATATGGTATCTGCTTTGTTATCTCGAAAGATACCATATCATCAACCTCTTCAGGCAAAGTAGCTGGAAGGCGGATATACCTCACCATGGTTCTATCCCTTGAAATTATAGCAATCGGGTTTTCAAATCTAATGTTATTGGACTTTATAATTTCTGGAAGCGCCTTAAATATGTCGTCATCAGAAAAGCCGGATATGGGCTCTGTGAGTAATTTGGTTATAGTAGTGCCCTTGCTGGTAAACTCCGCCTCAACTATCTTAATATAATCCTTATCGATTTCAATAGCAGAGCTATATTTTTTACCTATTCCAATATCACTTAATGCCATAGCGGCTTACTCCTGATACCAGTATGCGATCTTAGGGGGGATCCCTTTTTCATCGAATAGCCACACAGATTCTATGCTTGACTTCACCATATCCACCTCACCCGATGCTTTCACTCGGAATGCCTTTGAGCTTACGCAAATCTGAGGGTTTCCCCCTCCAACATGTTCTCGTATCCTGTTATATTCTTCATTTATTATACCATAGATATTAGCATACCATTCAGCATCTTGCAAATTTTTTATTTCAACAAAGCCCTTGTCCTGCCTATCTATAACATATGGGCCTATACAGAACCAGCGATCGTCTTCTGTTCCTGAGGTATCATCATTGCCCCTCCGGTACTTTACTATCTTGGAGGCAAGATTTGGAAAATCAGGCCCCATCAAAGCATTCAAAACAGTCTCTCCTGCCGTATTTATATTCACCTTGCCTTCTCCGTATACAGTTATATACTCCTTAAGTAAGGTAAACATATCTGATGTAACACCTCTCACAAGATAAAGCTCATATATGTTGTCAAACAAGAAATTTTTACAGTGATAAGGCGGTGAGGCGCCTTGATAATAGGCATCTTCCGCGCCAAGAAAATTTTCATCTTCAGAAAAAGTAACAGTGCCGTCTTCGTCGCGCCAATCAACTATGGCAGCTGCTATCTCCTGCGCTTCGTTCTCATCTACCTCAAGATGTGTTAAGAGATTCGCAATCGTCTCTTTTGGCGCAAAATTTATATTTATCTTCGACTGCTCATCCATAAGCCCGTAAAGAACCGGGCGCTCTCCTTCCGAGAGATCATCCTCATCAAGATAATAGCTAAGAGTATAACTGCCGCTGCCAAAGCTCTTGTGATCAAAAAGATCCTTATTGTTAGCCCATCCTTCGCTTAAAGCATCGATATCGGACAACAATTCTGAATCATGCTCTAATTGTTTCTGCGCCAAAGCACGCAGCATTCCCGCGCGCGCGATAAAATATGCCTTTAATTGATCTGTGTTGTAAGAAGTTATTTTAAGCGAGATTGCCGACTGTCTTCCTACGCTTATAGCAAAAACCGTAAGAATAGCAACCATCCATAAGGCAGCTATAAGTATTGTACCTTTCGTTTTTGAGGCGTAGCGCATAAAAAGCATTACTCCTGTTCTGTTTGCTGCGGTATCGGCTTTAAAGGTTTTCCTGACGGGACCCATACCCTTCTGGAGAACATCATTTTCTTTTTTGCCTTTTTATTGAACACCAGAAGCTCTACCTTTATGCCCATGGGCAGGGCATCGTCCGCATCCCAAAAATCCAGCCATTCATATTCTATCTCAGGAGGGTCTGTGTTTATCTCAGTCGCGAGTAAATAGCTAAATTTGATTTCCAGGATACCTTCAAGAAGTTTCTCAACTCTTTTGGCTGTATGATCTGGCTCAAGCGCGTCCTCTTCCGCCTCTCCGGAACGTAAAGCGTTTCTTAGCGTATCTACAGTTCTTATTAATATCGATGAAGAAGCGTCCTCCTCATCAGCCAATAAGGAGTAGCTTATTCTGCCTATGCCGGTATCCATATCCTCGTCTAAGTTGTCTATAGTTAAAAATGCTGTCCCCCCAACTGTCCCTTCAAACGGAAGGTTAGATAAAAAAAACATATTCTTAAAATCCTTGCTCATCCTATGGGCCGCGTGCCTGATCTCCTGCTGAAAAATATCTTCGGAATCTATCCGCCTCCATGATATTATCCCGCCGCGGAAGCAGGAATAGAGAACTAGTGCTATCGTCGCGAATATAGATACAGCGATCAAAAGCTCGATAAGCGTAAACCCCGTACATAAACCTTTCTTAAATCTGCTCATTCCTGTGGCTCTTCGTATATAGCATACGTAAGGATCTCTACCTGCCTCCTTACATTACGCCTCTCCCATTCCAGGGAAAGCTTTAGCTTCTTAAGCCTTATATCTTCTTCGCTGTATTCCTCAGCCAAATCCTCTTCATCAAAAGGTAATATCTCCTGCTTCCAATAAAATTTACCTTCCGCAAGCTCTTCTTCGCCAGAATTATCAGCAGCCAGAATGCTTGGATTAAGTTCGTATTCAAAACTCTTATCTTCAAGCAATAATACAGCATTAAGATAATCACTTGCCAATCCCGCGGCCTTAAGCGAAGATGAGAAAGCCTGATTAATAAGCACTATTGATACGGAAACAACAAGAACCGTAACAAGAACTTCTATAAGCAAAAAGGCGTTATTCTTTCTTATAATCATACACTCTTATCCGGCCTGTGTTGCTTTCAATGAAAATGGTATGTGTCACATTCTTATTATTGGTAAGATATACAACTGCGGGCGTAGGTTTCCCGCTGGGCGAAAAATCTATTTTTTCTAAGCTGGTTTCGATATCTATGCCGCCAGGTATCCTAAAAAGCCTACCCCACCTACTTTTTAAAGGCTTAAATTCTTCATCATCTTCTTCTACCAGGGCCTGGTAGGTCTTTTGGTTTATATCCAGGGAAATCCTATATGGCCTTCTTTCAAAAACAGCCTTTTCTCTGCAAAATTGCATTAACATAGATATGTCTTTAACAGTAGTAGTAAGCTTAAGGTCTTCATAGGTCCTCCTGAATAAAGGAGTAGAGATTGCCACCATGGCAAGTATGATTACAGAAACGAGCATTAGTTCAAGGAGTGTGAACCCGTATTTTCCCAGAAAAACAAAAGAGGGCCTAGGTCCTAGGCTGCAGGCTGCATGGGATTTATTATTATTCTTCTTCATCTTCCCAATTGGAAATGTCATCTGAGCTTTCGACACCATCCGGGCCATATGAAGATAGATCATAATCCTGGGTATTATGCGCCCCGGGTGATACATAGCTATAAGCATTACCCCAGGGGTCTTTTGGTATCTTTCTGACATAGGGGCCTTTCCAATTTGGAGGAACTGGAGAAGAGGTGGGTTTCTTCTTTAACGAAGCTAAGCCTTGTTCAGTAGCAGGAAAGATACCGTTATCAAGCTCATATAACCCCAGTGCTACCGCGATATTGGATTCTATATCTGCCTGTGCTGCAGCGACACGCGCTTCTTGTGACCTGCCTACGAGCCGGGGTGCTACCATAGCTACCAGGACACTTATGATAATAACTACCAGCATTAATTCTATTAATGTAAACCCCGTACGTAATTCTACCTTACTGCTTCTTTTGTGACTAAATAAGTTTGGCATGCTAACCTTCTTTCTATAATTTTAGTTATTTGTTAAAATTACGTACGGGGTAAAAGCCTTCTTATTCATCTCATTCTCCATTCCTACTTTTTCTCCCCCTTCGCCCTGCAATTAGTAGAACATGGTAGGGCTACGGAGGACTGCGCGCCCTTTGGGCGCTTGCTTTTTACTTCAAACCAATGGTATGCAGGATTTTCTCTCTACCAGCCTGGTCTTGAGCAAAACCTTAACAGGAGTCTTCTTCTTTCCGTTTATGATCTGGTTTAAGAACTCAACGCCCTCCCTTCCCATCTCCGCGATAGGCTGCCATACGGTAGTCAAGGGTACGGGAGAATAGCTGCATAACGGGTTATCGTCAAAACCTATTATAGATATATCTTCAGGAACTCTCAAACCCCGTTTTTTCGCGACATCTATAGCCTCCATAGCCATCACATCGCTGGCAGCAAAAACAGCTGTAGGAGGATCGGATAAGTCGAGCAGGTGTTCCATAGCTTTTTTTGCGGGCCCTCTTAAAAACGTACCTACTGTAATATATTTGGGGGTCAATCTTACATTATGAGATCTAAGGCATGATTTAAAACCCTGGAGCCTTTTCTTGCCAGCCTCGGTTGATAGGTCTCCCGCAATAGTAGCAATACTTCTATGCCCCAACCTGATAAAATATTCCGTAACATCATAAGCCGCTCTTTCATTATCTATGGCTATACAATTTACAGGCTCTTTCTCGAAATAGTTGTTTAGGACAACGCAGGGTATTCCTCGCGCAAGCACCTTCTTAAGCTGTTGCCTGTCACCGTTTATATCCGCAAAAAGCACACCATCGATATAATCAGGGCTCAAGGAAGCGCTTGTAAGCCAATCCTCATGCGAATGCCTTTCGCTTATATGGACCATAATATCTATCTTCAATCTGCTGGCAGCTAAAACAGCGCCTTTTATAACCTCTGTAGCGTAAAAAGAGTGGAATATGTCTTCGAAGCGAGGAACAATAAGGCCAAACACCTTTACAATATTTTTTTTGCTTATAGATGGCGCGATAGTATCAGGGCTAAGCCTGCTAATAGCCTTCTCCACCCTTTCCCTATCAGCCTTTTTGACGTTTGGAGAACCCTGGATTACTCTTGATACAACCATAGAAGAAACCTGCGCTTTCTTTGCTATCTCACTTATTCTCAATTTTTGCCTCCTTGTATTCTATGTCCTAGGCTCTAGGGTGCATGGCAGATTGCCTACCTTAACCCTACAACCTACATCCTAGACCCTACGCCCTTTTCACCTTACCATAAGATTAAGCTGAAATATTGGCAGCAGCATAGCTATGACTATAAAACCTACAACTATGCCCATAAAAAGTATCAGTGATGGCTCGATAAGAGAGGTTATACTTTTTATAGTCCTGTCTATCTCAATATCATAAGTATCCGCAATTTTAAAAAGCGCCCTTTCCAAGCCGCCGCTTTCTTCACCTACAGCGATCATATTTATCATCATGGAAGGAAAATACTTACTCTGCTTTATGCTTGCTGAAAGGCGTGCGCCGTCAATTACCTCCTTGCGCACCTTCTCTAGTTCCTGCCTCAAAATATTGTTGCTTATAGTATTTATACCTACGCCAAGTGCCTCTATAATAGGGACGCCATTCGCGATCAATGTAGCTAGTGTTCTGGAAAACCTTGCTATTTCTGCTTTTAGTATAAATGAGCTTATCAACGGAGCCTTCAGCTTCAGGGCGTCAAAAGCTATCTTGCCTTCTTTGGTTCTGACCCATCTCACAAAAAAAGTGATCGCGCAAATTATGCCTGCTATTATAAATAACCAGAACCTGGCAAAGAAACTGCTTACTCCGATAAGCAATTGGGTGGGCAAAGGAAGCGCCTGGCCTGATTCAATAAAAATAGATGTCAGCCTCGGTGCTACAAAACTCAACAAAACAAATATGGTTAAAAAACCTACAAAAGCCATTAGCGATGGATAGGCAAAACTCGATCGTATCTTTGATATGGTATCATCGTCCTTCTCTAAAAATTCACTAAGGCGCCTCAACACATCTTCTAAGGCGCCGCTTATCTCCCCAGACGCGGCCATGTTGACATAAAGATTTGAAAAAACCTTAGGATGCTTCGCTAATGCCCTTGAAAATGTAGTCCCATCTCTTATATCGTCTCTTATTGTCTGTACCGCCTGTTTAAGATATGGGTTTTCCGACTGCTCTATAAGCACTCCCAAGGCGCTAAGCATAGTAAGGCCTGCGTCAAGCAGGTTTGAGAGTTGGCGCGTAAAATTGCTTATCTCTCTAAGCGGTATATTCCTAAGAAAAAAAAGCCGGCTCCTGGTCTTCTTTATATAAGCAGAAGTCTCTTCTTCAACTGAGAGCGCGTACAAACCCATTCCGCTTAGCTTAACCGCCGCCTGGTGTTTATTCTCTGCTTCTATCTTGCCTTCTAATATCTCACCCGGGCCGCGTTTTGCTTTATAAATAAACTTTGACACCAGCTAAAAAAGCCTCCACTATTCCTAAGATTCTATTTCTGTAACGCGCAAGATTTCCGCTATGGTAGTTATGCCTTTTTGGACCTTCACCATACCATCGTCAAAAAGTGTCCTCATGCCGGACTTAAGAGCCTTTTCCTTGATCTCGTTTGCGGATGTGCTTCTCACTACCAGGTCACGTATACTTTCATCCATCACCAATATCTCATATATAGCAGTTCGGCCCTTATAACCTGTAAACTTGCAGGAAGCGCACCCTTTTCCTTCAAAGAAAACTTTTTTTGAATCCGGACGAATTTTCAACTTGCCAAGCAACTGGGCATCCAGCTTAACCTCTCTTTTACATTTATCGCATATTACCCTGACAAGCCTCTGTGCCAGTGCCGCTTCTATAGAACTTGATACCAGATAAGGCTCTATTCCCATATCAAGCAATCTTGTGATTGCCCCGGCGGCATCATTTGTATGCAAAGTAGAAAATACAAGATGCCCGGTAAGCGCGACTCTTATGGCTATCTCTGACGTTTCCAGGTCTCTTACCTCACCTACCATCATGATATCCGGGTCATGACGCAGCATTGAGCGTAAACCATTGGCAAATGTAAGGCCTACCTTCGCGTTTACCTGTATCTGGGTGACGCCATGCAGCTGGTATTCTATAGGATCTTCTATTGTAATTATGTTTTTACTTGCGTCATTTATTCTGCTTAAGGCGGCATAAAGGGTTGTTGTCTTTCCGCTGCCGGTGGGGCCTGTTACAAATATTATTCCATGCGGCCTGGTTATCAGATCTTCCATTATCTTCTGATCATCTTCCAGAAGGCCCAGCCTCTCAAGGCCCATCAGTACATCGCCGCTCAATATTCTAACATGTACGCTCTCTCCATAAGATGTCGGTATGACAGATACCCTTAGATCTAATTCACGGTCATCTACTTTTAATTTTATCCTTCCATCCTGCGGAAGGCGCCTATCAGCTATATTAAGAGACGCCATTATCTTAATGCGTGACACTATCGCCTGATGCAGGTACTTTATCGTAGGGGGTATATTGGCGTTGAATAATATGCCGTCTACCCTATACCTTATGCGAAGCTCTCCTTCGAAAGGTTCAATATGAATATCCGTCGCTCTCTCTGTTACGGCCTGATGCATAACCTGGTTAACAAACTTTATTATAGAGGCATCCTCAGCCATATCTTCAACGCCGGTAGTTGATTCACGCTGAGTAGGCATTGTCTCTTCTGCCCCCGCCTGATCCATTATCTTTTCTATAGTCTCCGCGCCTACCCCATAATATTTCTTTATCGCTTCCAATATATCCCTTTCCCCGGCCAGGACAGGGTCTATCTCATATCCCAGCACTAATTTAACATCATCTAATATGCCGATATCATGGGGATTTGTTACCGCGAGTGTAAGTAGATTATCTTTAATCGCTACGGGCATTATCTTATAATAGCAGGCAAATTTCGCGGAGACCTTTTTTATAACCTCTGGGCTTATCTCCATATCACTCAACTTCGCGTAATGAACACCGAGTTTTTTTGAAAGGGCCCGCAGCACATCATCTTCTTTTGCGTAACCAAGCCTTATTACAATAGTCCCTATCAGGCCGCCTGTCTTCTTCTGTTCTACCAGGGCAGAATCAAGCTGGTCAATAGTTATTATATTCTGCTCGATAAGTATCTCACCTAACTTCTGGTTAGTATTTTTCATATCTTGCCTTAAGTTCCTTATGCTAATATTGTAGTTTTTTACGTTTATTATCTATATAGATGTATAAATAACTATAACATAAAGTTTAAGATAGTGCAAGATACAAAAATATATTGGGATTATTTTGGATTTAACGCTTTAGGAAATTTGCAGCTCTTGACTTTACTATTTCCGCGGCTTTTCGCAGCCATTCCATAACACGCGAAAATAGTGTCTGCGCCGCGCCATAAGCTTTATCCGCAACCTCTGTGGATTTAAAGGAACCATTAATGGGGCTTCTTTCAAGGGCACTGCCAATAGGCAGGCTTGCCCTTTCATGTCCCTTGGTTGAAAATGCTTTAAGCTTATCTATGGCTTTATATATATCTTTTTCCTCGAGCATCTCTTTTGGTGTTTTCCAGGGTTTATACATGCTCGTTTCGTTTACATATTTTGTATACGCGTCAAATATCCCATTCTTTATGCTTGAATCAGCATAGTAGAAATCCGCGGGCACCCTTCCCTCTCTTGCCATAGTCTTTACTATATCATCGTAACTTGAAAAAGTAGACTTTCCCAGATAATGGCTGTTATCCTTGGTAGAATATATAAAATAACTAAAATTGATCGTTCCTTCTTTTATTCCTTTTATAATATTTTCATCATTAAATCCCACTTGTCTTAAAAAATTAATCTGTTCATTAGCGTCATGGCCTGTGTCGTTTTGCCCCTCTAGCGCCTGGTATTCATCCAAAACATAATTAGTCAAAGATTCAGCTGATATTGTTTCGGGTGAGGCTTCGGAGGATACTGTTTTGGGCTTCTCTGATGACGCACTATTGTCTTTTGCGGAATCAGAATCCTCATCATCATCTTCGCCAGTATACATGGGAACAAAATATCCGGTAGACGCGCCTTTGGAATCAGCGGATTCCGCATTATTTGGATACGCGTCGGGATCATCATCAGGTGGAGGCTCATCAGGAGTGGCTGATGCCACTGTTATGCTTACAGTGACCGAGTCCGTAAGCTCTCCGTCTGTTCCGCTAAATAGAACTGAATAGCTTCCTGTCTGGGATAAGGCCGGTATCCAGCTAAAGGTTTGATCCGCGAATACCGCTCCCTCAGGTAAATTATCGACAGAATATTTTACAAAGTCTCCGTCAGGATCTATTGCGGCAACATTGAACACAAGAGACTCTTCCGCGTATATACTCCTGGGAGCCACAGAACCAAAAACCGGCGGGTTGTTAATCTCTCGTACTGTAATAGTAATGGCCTCTGAATCCGATAGGCTTTCGTCAGATATACTGAAAGATAGAGAGTGCGTACCAATCTGCGCGTATACAGGCACCCAGCTAAAAGCCCCATTGTCAAATGCCGCGCCTGGGGGCAAGCTCAAAGCATTATATGCAATGACATCGCCATCTGGATCATAACCTGTAACAGCAAATGCGAGAGTTTTATTTATTCCTACAGCTTTATTGCCTATAAAATCTATTACAGGAGGCCTGTTTACATTGTTTACAGTTACCGTAACTATTTCTGAGGCAGAGTCCTGGCCGTCAGATGCGCTAAATGTGATATTATATATTCCTTCCTGTTCATATGTAGGAGTCCAGTTAAAAGTAGCTCCACTTAAAGCAGCTCCGGACGGCGCGTTTTGCATAGAATACGTGATACTTCCTCCGTCAGGATCCACAGCCGATAAGACAAACCTTAGCAGGCTATTTTCATCTACTGATTTATCGCCTATGGGGTCTAATATAGGCGGCCTGTTCATGCCGGTTACGGTTATAGTAATTGTTTCTGAATCTGCATCTTCACCATCAGAAGCAGTAAAGGTAACTGTGTATACTCCGGATTGCTCGAATGTCGGTGTCCAGTTAAATCTCTGTCCGTTAAAATCCGCACCTTCCGGTAAATTGCTAACTGAATATACAATAGTATCACCGTCAGGATCATCAGCCGTGATATCGAATTCAAGCAAGTTTCCCTCAGCTACCGATCTGTTTCCTATAGCCTCAAGTACCGGAGGCCTGTTGACGTTGATTACTGTTATGTTAATCGTCTCTGAGGTTATATCTTCGCCATCAGAGGCGTTGAATATGACCGAATACATTCCGGACTGATCAAAAGTAGGTGCCCAGCTAAATGCCTGATCTGTAAATGCCGCGCCTTCCGGCAGCTCATCTGCTGAATAGGATATCTCATCGCCATCAGGGTCTGCAGCTGTAACCTGAAATTCAAGAAGGGCGTTCTCATCTATGCTTTTGTCGCCAATGCTATCCAGCAAAGGTAATGCATTAACATTAACGTAAAATGGCATGCCGTTACTTAAAACTGTGCCGCCTATACCATTCATGGTTTCGATCCACCATGTAGCCTGCCCCTTGAAAAGCTCCGTGGCCGGAGTTATCGAACATGTTCCTGTGCCAAATCCTTCTATATCAGATGCCGTATACCATTGGTCTATTTTGTTCCCTATAGAATCATCCACAATCAATCGATATTGGACAGCTTCTTCTATCTCAGACCAGATATAGGTAGGTGTTTTTATATCAATTGTTCCGGAAGGTGAAAGTAAAATGGCAGCTCCTGTAGGCGCTTCTTGTATGGTCAAAACCTGATTTGCGCTTATATTAAATAGCTTCTGGATATTCCCGCTTGGCCAGTAAACCTTTATCTCATCTATTAAACTCACCGCGCCTAATCCGAAATGCAGCGGCTGTATCGCGACCGCGGAGTTATGGACTTCCCGTATCTGGGTTAATCCTCCGGTTCTTACATGGACTCTCGCGCCGAGGCCATCCCTATTGCTCTCTGTGCCATCAAGTTTTATTTTAATCCAGTTGCTCTCTGTGCCAATAATATTTTTCAACAACAGGCCCTTGCCTCCATAAATGCTGCTTGCCGGAGCATATATATCAAGAGAGCCGTCATTATCATAATCGCCTATAGTACCAAGTGCCCATTTGGTTGTTGATTCATCAGGCAACGCAATATGAGTCACATATGTAAATGTCCCATCACTATTATTTCTATATAATGCGCTTGATATATCCTTTTCTTCTATTTCTGATACGCCTGATCCTGAGAGGTATAAATCCAAATCCCCGTCATTGTCATAATCAGCAAAATCAGTGCCATAGGAATAACCCATATGCGCTTTACCTGGGCTTCCCGCAGCTTCAGTCACGTCACTAAAAGTTCCGTCACCATTATTTCTATAAAGACGGCTATAGATTTCTATAGGAATATAATCGGAAAAACCAGAAAAGTATATATCTATATATCCATCATTATTATAATCCCCAGCCGCAACACTCATGGCTCCTCCGCCCGAGGTATCTATTCCGGAACTTGATATAATATTTGAAAAGGTGCCATCGCCATTATTCTGATACAATAGAATCGGATTGAGATAATCATAGTTTGAGATAAGTATATCCTGATCATTGTCATTATCATAGTCAAAAGAGACCATCTGACCCGTATGTAAGGCAAATCCTGCAGGCAGGCCTGTGTTCCCTAGCATTTTAGTAAATGTATAATCTCCATTATTTTTCAGGACATAGAACTCGCCCTCATATTGATTGGACCCGCAGGCAACAATATCAATAAAGCCGTCGTTATTATAATCTATAGATATAGCATCTGTGCTCTTTGTGATGCTTATGCCGCTCGAGGCGCTTATATCAGTGAATGTCCCATCGCCGTTATTTTCAAACAGCTTATTTGTATAATTATCGATTCCGTAAAACAGATCTTTATCGCCATCATTATCTATATCCAGAAAAACAGCTTTGTGTCCATACGTGCCTATGTTAAATATGCCGGTCTCATTATTAGCATCTATGAAAGTACTATCCTGGTTATTTTTATAAATATATGAATCCGCGAATCCTACAAAATTGATATCTAGGTAATCATCGTTATTATAGTCAACCATTATTGCGTTGACCGGGAAGAAATCTTTAAGAATAA
>JBDRAM010000036.1:0-33659 GCA_043823785.1 Candidatus Omnitrophota bacterium | reverse complement strand
GGCAACGCTTAATGACCTGATCGATGAGATCAATAAATTGGAAGATAATAAGTTCAGCAAAATTTCTCACCAGATACAGTTGAAAAAACTGACAATAGAATGGCTGCGTTTAAGCGATAGCCTAGTCGCGGAAAGCGATATAGCTTATCCGGCAAAGTGATATATTCAGGATCCGCCTTCTTAAGGGAATTAACTTCATAGAATGCATGCTGTTCCTGGCAAGAACCCAATTATAGTGAATAATAGAGAATCTGTGTTATAATAAACAATTAGTATATAAGGAGGATCCGGTAATGTTAGAAGAGCTTAGAAGCAGAAAGCGCAAGCTTATATTTGGCGTTTTTATATTGTTCATAATATGCCAATTTGTATTAATTTCAAAAATTACTGCTTTTGCCCAGGAAGAGGTTAAGGAGCAGGCCCAGGCGCCTGCGCCTAAAGAAGATGTAAAGGTGCTTGAGGCAAAAGAGAAGGAAGCGGTTGCGGTAATCGAGCAGAAAAAGGCTGAGGTTAAAAAGGTCCAAGCGGAGGCAGAAGCCGTTACCTTGGAAAAGCAGGCTATTGAAAACGAAACGCTTATCAAGAAAGAGGTAGCCGAGGTAAAGAAGCAGGAGGCAGAGCTTCTTAAGAAAGAGGCGGATATAACTAAAGACACCACACTTGTTAAAGAAGCTAAGAAGCTTAAGCAAGAAGCAAAACTGCTTGAGCAAGAGGCAATGGTGCACGAAGAAAAGCTGAAGGTAGTTGAAAATAAGGAAGAGCTTGTAAAGAAAAAATTGGAACAGCAGCAGGCTCAGATAGAGGCATTAAAGAAGAATCTACAGGATATAAAATTTGATAAGGCCGGACAGAGGGGGTTTGTCGAAAATTCATTAAGGGCTGTCCCAATTTTTCTTATAGGAGTAGTTGTTTTTATGCTGCTTAGATTTTCGCTTCGCTTGTTTGAAAGATCCCTGAATAAGAAAGAGGCGATCAGGGAAGATGAAGTTGTTTTAAGGATGAGGACGGTCAGTAAGCTGATAAACTGGCTCGGGAGTATAGTCATATTTGTCTTTGTAATATATTTTATACTGGAAAATTTTGGGTTTAGCGTAGCGCCTTTACTTGCCGGCGCCGGAATAGCGGGCCTGGCATTTGGCTTTGGCGGCCAATATCTTATCAGGGATATTATAAACGGCCTTTTTATTTTGATAGAAGACCAGTATAGGATAAATGATGTTGTCAAAATAGGGGACAACGGAGGCCTTGTAGAAGATATAAACTTAAGAATCACTACTTTAAGAGACCTCGCGGGCAGGGTCATAATCATTCCAAACGGAGAGATTAAGACGGTGATTAATTATACCAAAGGATATGCCCAGGCGCTTCTCGATATAGGAGTTGCCTATAAAGAGAATGTCGACAGGGTCATAGAGGTCATAAAAGAGATAGGCAAGGCTATGAGGTCAGACCCGCACTATAGCAGGCTGATATTGGATAATCTGGAGATGCTCGGTGTGGATGATTTCGCGGATTCAGCTGTTGTGATAAAGTTCAGGATAAAGACGCTTCCTATTAAGCAGTGGGAGGTTATGAGAGAATTCAGAAGAAGGCTCAAGAACAGATTCGATGAACTTGGTATAGAGATACCTTTCCCGCACAGGACGCTTTATTGGGGAAGTGGTGAGGGCAACGAATTTCTAGGAAAGATAAACAAAAGTCCTGCTGATAGCATTAAAGGTTAGGATGCAGGAGACATTTTTGGGTTTATTCGCTGGGCCTTTACTTTTATAGGTTGTTTTCTTGTAGCAGCTTAGCTGTGTGTGCCTATGATATAATAATTGAAATTTAGTGACTGGAGTAAGGGTGAGCTATTATGCGCGGGCGTTTAAATAGATTTAAAGATAATATAAACAGATCCAGAATAGGCCGGTCTATAAAGAAATACGTTACAGATAATATTGACAAGGAATGCAAAGAGTCAAGGGTAGCGTTGGGTGTACTGCTCCTTGCTACAGGGGCTGTAGCAGAGGCAGATGGAAAATTCACCCCGGAAGAAAGGCGCAAGATAGAGGATATATTGCTAAAAAGCCTTAAGATTAACAAAGAAGACCTTAAGATAGTCATTACCACAATAAGGCAGGCAGCCATAAGCAAAGCGGACTACGGCAGGGTAGCGTTGGATGCTGATAAACATCTGTCCTTTGATAAAAAGGTGTCTATTGTAGAAGACCTTTTCCGGGTCGCTTATGTTGACGGAAACCTGGATAGAAGGGAGTTAAAAGTTATAAATAAGGTGTCAGACATATTTCACATATCAGATAATGATTTTTTGTATATAAGGAAAAGAATAATTAAGGAGATAGATATAGAATACGGCTATCATCCTCAAGCTGTAACCAAAAGGAGCGGGAGTGGAAAAAAATAAAAAGACGTCAATCTGGACGATAGTACGCACAACTTTTTTACCGGTTCTTATGCTGGCCGGATTGATCGCGGGTTATATTTATTACAGGTCCAATATAAGGGTTTTATTGACACCCGAAGCGCAGAACGAGTTTGGCAGGCATATTAAGACAATTTTCCTTATCTGCACAAGTTTTCTTATGCAAAGGATAGTAGGCGGATTTTTGAGCTGGTACGGCGCAGTAGTTGCCGCTAAGACCGCTTCTGAATTTGATGATAAGTTAGTCCCCCTTGCCAGCCGTGTAATAAAGGTTGTTATATGGGTAGTTGCTTTCATTATAATACTTCCTCTGTACGGTTTGAATATAAGCGCCCTTATAGCAACGCTGGGCGTAAGTTCCTTGGCCATAGCGCTTGCCGCGAAGGATACCATATCAAATATGATCGCTGGTTTTTTAATCATGCTTGACGCCCCGTTTTTAAAAGGCGATAAGGTAAAGCTTCCAACGGGCGATATGGCAGTGGTGCTGGATGTGGGCTTAAGGAGATCAACTTTTCTCTCTGAAGATAAGACAGGAGTCATTATATTACCAAATCTAGACTTGAGTAATAGCAAGATGGTAAATTACACAAAGGCGGAAAAGATATCTGCCAAAAAAACATAACCTAAAAAAAGGAGGAGGAAGAAGGCATGAAAAAAATAATATTTATAATATTTATTTTATGCGTTACGTTCCTGATGCCCAGCCAGTCACTGGCGGCAAAAGGCGGCAAGAAATGCCCAAGCGAGAAAGCATACGAGAAGGCAAACGATAATGCCAAGTTCAAGAGGGATGGCGAGGCGTTTGAAGAAAAGATGTCAAAAGAAAAGAAAGAGAAAAAGGCTAAAAAAGATAAAGACTCGGAAGAAGTTACCGAAGAAGCTATAGAGACTACCGAAGAAGCTGTAGAGACTACCGAAGAAGCTATAGAGACTACCGAAGAAGCTATAGAGACTACCGAAGAAGCTATAGAGACTACCGAAGAAGCTATAGAGACTACCGAAGAAGCTATAGAAACAGCCGAAGAAGCAATAGAAGTAGAGAAGTAAGATTTTTTTGTAACAGTTCAGCTTTTGCAGAAACTCGTCAAGGAAAATCTGCCCTTCGGGCAGAGGCTTTAGCAGATTTTCCGCAGAGATATAATTTCCTATACTATCAAGGCCGTAGGGTGAGGTTTAAACCTAATCTATGGTATGGAATTTCAAAGCATAGATGAGCACAGATATCTGCGGCAATCTGCGAAAACGCAAGTTCAATACGAGATCTGTGCCAATCTGCGCATAATATAGGATTTTGTTACAGGCTATATATATTTTTCTCGGAAGATTTTGTGGTGGTTACCTAAAGTATCTGCTGTAAATTCCATCTTTTTTTGTGAAGTCGCGAAGAAAAGCGCTGAAAATCCCACATAGATAACAAGCAAAGATTCTATCCAGAAGAAACCTTTAATGGCAAGGTGTTCGCAAGCCCAGAGTTGCAATCCGCAGTAGAAGGCGTACTTGATAAGTATAAACAAAAATGCCAAAGCCCCGCATATGAGGCTGATGGCAAATCTTTTCTTCTTGATGTCGCGTGAATAAAGGCACGCGATGAAGCACATGGCAGAGTAAAGAATAAGCGTTAGCCCGTAGAAGTACCAGTCAAAACTTATAAAAGCGTATTCTACATGCGCTTCCTTGTAATATCTACTCAGCATCCAGGTAAATACCCTAAATAGCGCGTCAACGAATAGCAGAAATGTAGCAATGCTGAACATTGTGGAAGCAGGTGAAAATTCTGTGCGCTCTGCTATATAGTCAGATATGACCTTTTTGTCTTTTTGTGATATTTTTAAGAATCGGCAGCCTACCCTCATGGCCCCATTTTTTTTAATCCTGTTTTTGACCTCAAGGCATATCTTGATCTTTCGGAATTTTCCCGGAAGGCGAAATGCCAGCTCAAAGAAATCAGGCATTAGCGATCCTTCTTTCGCTAAGAGTGAAAGGCCGGTTGTGCTTAGACTGCTTATAACGAACTTCCCGGAAGGCTGGCCATCGATGAACATTGTCGCGGATATTTTTGTGGGTACTCGAAGGTATATCCTGTCTCTTGGGCCTGATTTATAGGTAATATTATCTTCCAAGGCTACGTGAGCTCCCTTACGTATTTAAGGAGGTAGTTCTTTCTTATGCCTTCGCATTCCGAAAGCCTGAGGCTAAAGGTCCCATTTTCAACTTCTACGAGGATTTCCTTAGGCGTCTCTCTGACTATCCAGCCGCGGACAATAGATTTGTTCTTAAGATAGATAATATCTTCATCGAGTATCCGGCCTATTCTTATGCGAAGACGCGGGTCTGTGTAGGGCATAAAGAAGATGCATACAGTCAGGAAGACGCCCAGGGCCAGCCCTAAAAAAAATTTTTTCATATTCTCTTACCTTTTTAGAATTATACCACAAGATAGAACAAAATCTACATAAAAACTGCCAAAACGTAGATTTTCTTTGGCATTTAAGCTTTAATACCTTATAATAGCTATTAAATGGCAGGATTTGCTATTTATTGAGGTTACGATATGATGATGAAAGGCAATCGCAGGATAACCATAAGGCGTAAGGTCTTATCAATAATAGGATTACTTATATTTGTAGGCATGGGCACAGGGATCAGTTTGGGATATTACGCGGGCTATAACCTTATACAAGATATAACAGGCCAAAGCCGCAAGCAGAACGCAGAGATGCTTGCTCAGTCTCTCAGCGAGACCATATCAGAGAAGATACGTGACATAAGGACATATCTGAATAACCCCGAATTCATGAACTCGATATTAGAAAGTAATTTAAGATACGCGGCTATGGATATGGATGTGATAAAAAACCATCTTCTGGATATTGATAAAAGATGGAGAAGCGGCATAGAGATGGCTCTGCTTACAAAGGAGAATCTTGATAGCATATCAAGCGCCAGCCTGGAAAAGCTGCAAGAGGTAGAAGTCACGATAGGTAAGATATTTTTAACAGACAGGTACGGCGGCCTCGTAGCTTCTTCCGAAGAGACAACTGATTTTTATCAGGCGGATGAAGAGTGGTGGTATGATGCCTTTGCAAACGGAAGCGGTAAATTTTTTGTCGGGGATATAGAATATGATGAATCAAGCGGTGTTTGGGGGCTTCCCTTCGCTATTCCCGTAAGAGATAGTGATATGAAGTTACAGGGCATATGCAAGGTTGTGCTGGATATTGACAACTTTTTTATATCCTTAGAGAATTTTAGAACAGGCAAAACCGGTAAT
Organism: Candidatus Omnitrophota bacterium; assembly: GCA_043823785.1. Classification (GTDB taxonomy): domain Bacteria; phylum Omnitrophota; class Gorgyraeia; order JABMRG01; family JABMRG01; genus JBDRAM01. Next base: position 27,960 of record JBDRAM010000036.1, on the reverse strand, counting down.
GCGGCACTGGTTGATGATAATGGATATATATTATTCCATAAAGGCGTCAGGCCTTCTTCAGCAAGGTTTTGCGAAAAGGATGTTTACGCGGATATAATAAAGAGTAAAAAAGCATGGCATGTAATAAATAGGTTACATGGCCGCGATGAGAAGGTATTTATTGTTTTTGCGGATGTAGAACACCCCCTGCTTCTTGACGCAGGCATAAGATGGCGTATCTTTATTGAGCAGGATGCAAGTGAGGTCTTCGCGCCGCTAAAGATATATATATTGCAAGGAGTGGCAGTAGGGTTTATTCTGGTAATTATACTTTTGCCTTTCAGCCTTTTCTTATCAGCCAGATTCGCAAGGCCTATAATTAAACTGCGAAAAGCAGCAGAGCGTATTTCAGGCGGAGACCTTGACTACCCGATAGAAATAGATTCAAAAGATGAGATAGGAGAGCTTGCTTATTCTTTTAAAGAGATGATCTTAAACATAAAAACAAAGCAGAAAGAGATCTTGGACGCGAAAACCAAGATTGAGGAGTGGTCAAGTACGCTTGAGAAAAGAATAGATGAGAGAACAAAAGAGCTCACTGCTTCTCAGGAAGCAACATTGAATATAATGGAAGACCTGCAGGAGGCATACGATAGGCTGAAAGAGGCCCAGAATCAGCTCATCCAGGCTGAAAAGATGGAGGCTATCGGAAGGATAGCAAGCTGCATTGCCCATGAGGTAAAAAATCCTCTCGGAGTGATCTTGCAGGGAACCGATTATTTAGAAAAGAAGGTGCCTAAAGAACAAGGCTGCGCGGATATTATCAACATGATAAAGAATAATATAAGAAGAGCCGATGATATCATAAGTTCGCTTGTGGATTTTTCAAGGGCATCAAGCTTAAATATAGTACCGGAGGATGTAAATTCTATATTGGAGAGTTCGCTTATCCTTATACAACACAGGGCCAAGATGGATGAGATAGATATTATAAGGCAGATGAATAAAGATCTGCCCAGGATATTGGCTGCTAAAGTAAGAATGGAGCAGGTTTTTATAAATATACTCTTGAATGCCATACAGTCGATGGAAAAAGGCGGCAAGCTCTATATACGTACTTATACCAAGAAGCTTCAGGAGATAAGTTCTAAGGTAGGCAGAAGGGAAAAGGGAGGTGATTACTTTAGCTTGGGCGAAGAGGCCATTATTGTAGAAATAGAGGACACAGGCTGCGGCATGCTGCCCGAAGCCCTTAAGAAAATGTTTGATCCATTTTTTACTACAAAAGAACCAGGCCAGGGGACAGGCCTCGGGCTTTCTGTTACTAAGAATATAATTGATATGCACAAGGGGATCATAGATATAAAAAGTGAGGTTGGGAAAGGCACAAAAGCTATTATAACCCTTAAAATATCGAAAGGAGATGATAATGGAAAAAAAGAAGATAATGGTAATCGATGATGAAAAGGATTTTCTTAAAATGGTAAAGCTAAATCTTGAAGAGGCCGGCGCCTATGAGGTTAAAACTGAGGATAACTCAGAGAACGCTTTTAACGCTATAAAGGTGTTTAAGCCTGATATTATTCTGGTGGATGTTATGATGCCTGGGATGGATGGCGGCGACATAGTCCATAAACTGGAGTCAGATGACGAGCTAAAGGATATACCGGTTGTCTTTGTTACAGCTACCGTTACAAAGGGTGAAGTATCCGCGGCCGGCGGAGTAATAGGTAAACGTAATTTTATAGCCAAGCCTGTTGGGGCGCAGGAGCTTATATATAGCATAGAAAAATATCTTAACAAGTAAAAATATGAATGACGAAAAAAGTAACGATAAAAGAACAGGCAGTAACTACTGCGGTAATATAGATAAGTTAAAGGCCACGGGCTATCTTATCGGAAACACCTTGCATACTGTATTAAACTATCTTACAGGCGTAAGGGGTTATGTCGATATGCTCTTAAGTGAGAAGGATATGGGCGCCTGCAAAAGAAAGCCATTAGAGGCCATAGAGAGATCAGAGCGAAAAAGCAGCGACGCCCTTATACGGCTTTCTGATTTTTGCAAAATATCAAGAGAAGAGATCGAGCTTATACAGGTGCATGAGGCCATAGAAAATACATTAAACCTTACCTGGCCGCTTATAAGATACGCGGATATTACCATCAGCAAATTTTTCGGTGAAAATATACCGCACATTACAGCGAGCAGGGAGCAGCTTCAGGAGGCCCTTACTATTATTATGATAAATTCGTTCGTTGCGATGGAGGAACAGGGCGTACTTACTATAAGGACAAACTACCTTAAGGAAGAAACTGCTGTAACAATAGTTATTTCAGGCACAGACAAAAGCGGAAAAGGTAAAAGCGCGTTAGGCCTTTCTTCCGTATATGATATAATTGACAGGCATGACGGTAATATGGATGTTAAAAGCATTGAAGGCAAGGGCACTACCTATACGATCAAGATGCCCGTTATTTTAACAAAATAGTAACAGTTCAGCGCTTAAATGGGGTTTCCATCGCAGGCCTTGGCGAGTTTCTGCAGAAAGCTGAGCTGTTACCTTTTTTTAGGCCTTGAAAATTTTTAAACAAATTGTATAATATACAAGAAAATCGCCTTTGGTGATAACTATCTGTGATTTTCAGTGGTTTTTATAATTCACTATACCATAATAATAGACTAAACAAGGAGGGGCGAAGATGGCTGAAGGAGGCATAACCGCGATTAATGAGAAGGTAAAGAAAGAGAGCGCTTTTGTAGAAGTTCTTAAGATGGAGATAGGAAAGATAATAGTAGGCCAGAAATATCTGATAGATAGGCTTCTTGTGGGGCTTCTTGCAAATGGCCATATCCTGGTAGAAGGTGTCCCTGGCCTGGCGAAGACCCTGTCTATAAAGACATTATCGCAGTCTATAATGACTAAATTTCAAAGAATACAGTTTACGCCTGACCTTTTGCCCGCGGACCTGATAGGCACGCTTATTTACAACCCAAAAGAAGGATCATTTACGACAAAGAAAGGCCCCATATTTTCCAACATCATACTTGCCGATGAGATAAATAGAGCTCCGGCAAAGGTGCAGAGCGCGCTTCTTGAAGCAATGCAGGAGAGGCAGGTTACTATAGGTGAAAATACCTTTAAGCTTGATGAGCCTTTCCTGGTAATGGCAACGCAGAACCCCATAGAACAGGAAGGAACATATCCTTTGCCTGAGGCTCAGATAGATAGATTTATGCTCAAGGTAAATATCACATACCCTAATATGGAGGAAGAGCATAGCATTTTAAAGAGAATGGGATTTACAGGGAAAAAAATAGAAGCAGCTCCTGTGATTAAGCCTGAGGATATTATGAGGGCACGCGGCGTCGTCGATGAGATCTACATGGATGAGAAACTACAGAAGTATATACTTGATATTGTCTTTGCTACGAGAGACCCAAAAAAGTATAAGCTCGATGAATTGTCAGGGCTTATTCAATACGGCGCGTCGCCGCGCGCGACTATATATCTTAGCTTAGCTTCTAAGGCCTATGCGTTTATCCAGGGAAGAGGCTATGTTACGCCGCAGGATGTTAAGAACATAGGCATGGATGTGCTAAGGCATCGTGTCATCGTAAGCTATGAGGCTGAGGCTGAGGAGAAGACCTCCGAAGACATAGTTAAAAAAATATTTGATGAAATCGAGGTACCCTAGTTAGTTTATAGTTTCAGCCGCAGGCTGACCAGCCTTCGGCTGGTATAGTCTATAGTTTATAGATTCATGCTTAACGAAGGCTTTATAGATGATTCCGAAAGAAATACTGCAGAAGATAAGAAGGATACAGATCACCACATCCAGGATGGTTACGGATGTGTTTGCCGGGCAGTATCAGAGCGTATTTAAAGGCAAGGGTATGGAGTTCTATGAGGTGCGAGAATACCAGCCCGGTGATGACATACGTACTATAGACTGGAACGTTACCGCGCGCACAGGCCACCCTTATATAAAGAAATTTGTAGAGGAGAGAGAGCTTACGGTTATGCTGCTCCTGGATGCTTCTATGTCATGTTGTTTTGGCTCTGTTGAGAAGATGAAGAATCAGCTTGCCGCGGAGATATGCTCTGTGTTGGCTTTTTCAGCTGTGCAGAATAACGATAGGGTTGGGATCATAATATTTACAGATAGAATAGAAAAATTTATTCCTGCCAGAAAAGGCCTAAGCCACGTTTTAAGGGTCATAAGGGAAGCGTTATATTTTAAGCCTAAAGGAGCAGGCACTGATATATCTTGCGCATTAGAATACTTAAACAGGGTTACAACACGAAAGACCATTACATTTATAATATCAGACTTTTTTGATAAGGATTTTAAGAAACTTCTGTCGGTATCCAATAAGCGGCACGATATTGTGGCGGTCACTATAACAGACCCGCGCGAAACAGAATTACCGGATGTTGGTATAATGAAGTTTAGCGATGCTGAAACCGGAGAAGACGCGATTGTCGATACGGGTGATCCCGCATTCAGAAAAGAGTATAAGCAAGATGCCCTAAAAAGGATCAAAGAGAGGCAGATCTTATTCCGTTCTTCGAAAGTCGATAATATAGATCTTTATACAAATGCCCCCTATACTAAGGAACTTATAAAGTTCTTTAGGATGAGGGAGAGGCGGGCAAGGTAAGGACTTGACATGTTTGAAGATATTAAAGATATAAAACCACCGGTAAATTTTCCTCCGAATTATATTTTTCTTATTATTCTCGCCGTCATAATTATTTCCGCGGCCCTAGTTTTTCTTATTATATATTTGCTCAAGAGAATGAAAAGAAAGCCCGAGGAACCCCAGCCTATTTCACGGCCTGCCCATGAGATAGCTTATGACGCGCTTACGGAACTTCAGCTTGAGAAACTGCCGCAGCGCGGTAAGGTCAAAGAGTATTATTTCCAGCTTTCAAGCATAGCAAGGCAGTATCTTGAAAACAGGTTTTCTTTTAAGGCGCCGGATATGACAACAGAGGAGTTCCTATACGCGCTGCGCGAATCCGATAAGCTTAACAGCGCGCATAAAGAACTGTTAAGCCAATTTCTAAACCATTGCGATATGGTAAAGTTCGCGAAATACGGCCCTACTCAAAAAGAGATAGAAGAAAGTTTCAATTCGGCTAAAAGGCTTGTGGATGAGACGAAGTTGATTCCGGAAAAAAGGGAAGAGGTTTATCCTAAAGATGATCTTTAAAGACCCGTGGATATTATTGTTTTTTCCTTTTGTGATTGTTGCCGCGTATTTTTTAAAGCCTATATATAGCTCATCAGCTATGCGGTTTTCTTCAGCAGAGTTATTGAAAAGCAGAAAGCCTACCCTTAAGCTTTTATTAGCAAAGAACCTTATTTATCTAAGGGCCGCGGCACTGTTATTGTTTTTCCTGGCGTTGGCAAGGCCGCGCATACCGCTTCAAGAGACAAAAATACAGACAGAAGGCGTTGATATTGTACTTGCCATAGACGCCTCAGGCAGTATGAGAGCTGAAGATTTTACAATAGGCACAAAGCGCTGCAATAGGCTCGATATAGTGAAAAAGGTGGTTGAAGATTTTATAAGGATGAGAAAGAGCGACAGGATAGGGATTGTAGCCTTTGCAGCACGCGCCTATACTGTTTGCCCATTGACCCTGGATTACGACTGGCTTATAAAGAACCTGGAAAGAGTCGAGATAGGTTCTATAGAAGACGGCACCGCGGTCGGTTCAGCAATAAGTTCATCCTTAAATAGGTTAAAAGAAACAGAGGCAAAGAGCAAGATAGTCATACTTTTGACTGACGGTATAAACAATGCGGGAAAGATATCCCCGCTTACTGCCGCGGAAGCAGCCAAGGCTCTTGGCATAAAGGTCTATACCATTGGTGCCGGCTCAAAGGGCGAGGTCCCTTATCCTGTAAGAGGGCCTTGGGGGCAGACCGCGTATCGTAAGGTTGAGATAGAGATAGATGAAAACATGTTGAAACAGATTGCCCAGGAGACAGGCGCGAAATATTTTAGGGCTACGGATACAGAGTCACTTAAAAGTATCTATAAAGAGATAGATACGCTTGAGAAGACACCCGTTGAGGAGATAGGTTTTCAGGAATACGAAGAATTATTTTTTAGGTTTTTGATCGCGGGGCTGGTATTGCTTTTGCTTGAAATTATATTGTCAAATACAATATTGAGGAAATTACCATAAGATGAGATTCGCGCAGGCCTATTATGCTTTCGGTTTTTGGATTGTCTTAGCCGCTGCTTTGTTTTTTATCTGGGCGTATAAGAACAATAAGAGAGCTATGCGGAAGTTTGCTAAGGATGAATTTTTAGACGAGATAGCTTCTTCTGTAAATTTTAAAGCAAAGATCATTAGATCCGCGCTTATGGCAGCAGTTTTAATCTTCAGTATTTTGGCCTTAATGCGTCCCCAGTGGGGATTCCAATGGCAGGAGGTCAAAAGGAGGGGATTAGATATTCTTATAGCTATAGATACCTCAAAGAGCATGCTTGCTGCCGATGTAAAACCAAACAGGCTGGGAAGGTCTAAGCTGGCGGTTAAGGACCTGATAAAACGCTTAAAAGGAGACAGGGTAGGCTTGATTGCTTTCTCAGGCACGGCGTTTTTACAATGCCCCCTTACGGTAGACTACAATGGATTTTTGTTGGCGTTAGACGACTTAAGCGCGGGTACAATACCGCGCGGAGGCACTTCTATCGCAAGCGCGATAAGGGTTGCTATGGGTGCTTACGAAGGCGGTGAGAAAAAATACAAGGTTTTAGTTATTATAACCGATGGAGAAGACCATGAGGGCAGCCCCGTTAAGCTGGCGGAAGAGGCTAAAAAAGAAGGCATAAAGATATATTCTATAGGCATAGGAACTACTGATGGAGAGCTTATACAGCTTACAGATGAGAGCGGGAAAAAGAGATTTTTAAAGGACGGCGAAGGAAATATCGTTAAATCAAGATTAAACGAAGGTATTTTGCAGGGTATATCATTGACTACAGGCGGTGCCTATGTGCGTTCAAGCGGCGCTGATTTTGGCCTTGAGCTTATATATGATGAAAAATTATCAAATATGGAAAAGAGGGACATAAAAGCCCAGATGAGCAAGCTATACCATGAGCGTTTTCAGATACCGCTGGCCATAGCGCTGCTTTTACTTTTGATACAGCCCTTAATAAGTGACAGAAAAAGAAGATGAGAAGAATTTTTTATACCATATCTATTCTATTGTTTTTATCCCTGCCATGCTTTGCCGGCGTAAACGCGAAAAGAGAGGTAAGGAAGGGAAATCTATTGTATAATAAAGGTAAATTTGATGAGTCCTTAGGGAGATATGAAAAAGCTTTTACAGGTGCCCCGGATTCTGAAGTAGTGAATTTTGATCTGGGTACTGCTTTGTATAAACTAAAAGACTACGAAAGGGCCCTTGAGCATTTCAAGCGTTCTCTTATTACAGAGGATCCATCGCTTGAACAAAAGGCAAGTTATAATCTCGGCAACGCGGAGTATAAATTCGGCATAGGCAAAGAAGATTCTGATCTGCCGCAGGCAGCCGCCTTGTTACAGGATGCGCTAAGGCATTACGAGAAGGCGTTGGAGCTTGATTTTGAAGATGAAGCTGCTAAGTATAATTATGAATTTGTTGAAAAAGAACTGAAACGCCTTCAGGAAAAATTAAAACAGCAATCTCAGCAGGAGAAGAAACAGCAGGAAGAAAAAGACTCCGAAGAGAAGCAAGAGGAAGGCGAGCAAAAGCAAGAGGAAGGCGAGCAGCAAAAGCAAGAGGAAGGCCAGCAGCAGCAAGCAGGGCAGGAGAGATCTCAGCAGGATAAAGAAGAGCAAGCGCAAGAGGAAAAAGCCAAGGAGGAGGAAGCTCAGAAGGGCTTACAAGAGGAAGAAGAGAAAGATACTGGCGATGAAGAGAGTTCTGCCAGTCAGGCTAAGGAGATGGCTGAAAAAGAGGCTTTGATGCTTTTAGAAAGTTACAGCCAAGACGAGGAGCCCAAAGGATTGTATAAGCAAAAAATGGATATGCCTTTAGCAGGCGAAGTGGTTAAGGATTGGTAATGAGAATATATTTTAAGATTATTACATTATTATTTGCAGCGGCTTATTTTGTTAGTCCCTGCTTTGGGGATGATATAAAATTTGAAGTTACTATGAACAAGACCAGCGTTCCTTTGGGCTCGGCTGCTCAGCTTAGCCTTAACTTTCACGGCACGCAAAATGTCCCTGTTACCAAATTGCCTGATATGGAAGGTTTTGATTGGAGGTATATAGGGCCTTCAACGCGCATGTCAGTTGTGAACGGAAGAATATCTACCTCAGTTACCCATATGTACAACTTGACCTCTGTCAAGGCAGGGATATTCAAGATACCCTCCATGTCTGTTGAGTATGACGGCAAAACATACACTTCCAAGCCCATAACAATAGAGGTTACTAAGGGCGCGATAAGCCAGCCGGCGCCTGCTGGCCCTGGCGCAGATGCCCAGAGCGATATACAGGGTTTAAGCGACAGGTTATTTCTTGTTACGCAGGTTGGCAGGAAGCAGGCCTATGTTAACGAGATCATTACAGTAAGCATTAAATTTTTTATAAATAAACTTGCCATAAGAGACATACAATATCCGGTTTTTTCTCACGAAGGATTTCTGGTAGATGAGTTTTCCCAGCCTAAGCAGTATAAAAGCGTTTTAAACGGCGTGCTCTATGATGTTATAGAATTTAATACAAATGTATTCGGTATGTATCCCGGTGAATTGACCTTAGGCCCGACGGAGTTAAAATGCAGCTTAGTTTCAAAGAAGAGCTCAAGGGGCAGCTCCTCTGCCTTTGATGATGACTTTTTCGATTCAGATATATTCGGAGACTTCTTTGGCCGTTATGAAAAGCGTTCTATTTCACTTGAGTCAATAGGCTTTCCGATAAATATAATGGCCATACCGATGGAAGGAAAACCCTCTGGGTTTGACAACGCGCTTGGTGATTATAGATTTGACATTGATACAAGCCACAAGGAGGTCAAGGTAGGAGACCCTATCACATTGACGATGACAGTCCGCGGCGGCGGTAATTTTAAGACGGTAAATAGCCCGAAGCTTAATTTTAAAGAAGATGATTTCAAGATATATGAGCCTGAGGTAAAACAGGACGGCGATGCCAAGATATTTGAGCAGGTTATAATACCCAAGAATGAGAATATAACCGAGATACCGGAGATATTTTTTAGTTTTTTTGATACAAAAGCAGGGGAATACAAGACTATTACAAAGGGACCTGTGCGGATAAAAGTAAATCCGCTTCCGGAGGGCGAGGAGTTTAAGATCTTTGAGCTTCCCGAAGGCATATCCGGCATAGCGAAAAAGAAAGAGATTTTAGGAAGGGACATTATTTTTATAAAAGATAGCATAGGGGGATTAAGAAGGCGCGGTGGGTTCTTGTATAAAAATAAGGCCTTTATCATAATTTCTTTCATGCCGATAGCCGCTGTTTTTTCTGTTTTTATTTTTCAGGCAAGAAGACAGCGCCTTAAGGCTGATATAGGTTACGCCAGGCGCCTGCGCGCGCCCCGCAAAGCAAGAAAAAACCTGAATATGTTGAGACAACTTCTTGCTGACGGAGAGCCAGATAAGTTCTTTGAGTTTTTATTCAAGGCCCTGCAGGAGTATCTGGGGGATAAGTTTCATCTAACTACCGCGGGCATAACTTCAAATATTACAGATAGCCCTAAACTTTCGAATATAGACAAAGAGATAGTCTATGACCTGAAGAGATGTTTTGACATATGTGATAGAGCGCGATACGCGCCTTCGAGTATTACTAAGAGTGAGATGTCCGATACCTTTTCTTTATTGCAAAAGACAATAGATAGACTTGAGAGGACCAGGGTATGAAGCTAAAGCTTATTTTCGCCTTTCTCACGTTAATGTTTATTTTAACAAAGCCATCTTACTCCGATGTATTAAACGACGCGCAATTTGAATTTAGCCAGGGAAACATCAGATACAGCGCAGGAGAGTATGAGCAGGCAATTACTAATTATGAGAAGGCCTTGAGCTTTGGTTTTGAAAGCGGGCCTCTTTATTATAATCTCGCGAACGCGTATTTTAAAAGTGGATCATTAGGAAAGGCTGTATTAAATTACATACGCGCCCAAAGGCTGATACCAAACGACGCGGACCTGATATCAAATTTAAATTATGCCCGTTCCAGGATCAAGGGCGGCGGGGTATCTGCGCAGAGAAGCTGGCTTATGAGGGAATTCTTTAAGCTTGCCTCGTCTTTTAGCTTGGACAAGATAACATCTATATCTTTTGGCTTATATCTGATATTATCGGTCCTTATTATACTTATTATTTTGTTGAAGGATCTACGCAAGGTTTTAACATATATAAGCGTAGCCGCAGCGGTCTTGTTGGCCGCGGCTTTTTCTATATTCTTAACCCAGTTTAATAGAGTAGTCATACAAAAAGAAGCCATTGTCGTGGCTGAGGCCGCGGATTCCAAATTTGAGCCTCTCGATGAGGCAACGACGTTTTTCTCATTAAGCGAAGGCGAGGATGTCCTGGTAGTAACAACAAAGGCAGGATGGGTGAAGATAAAGCGGCCTGACGGTAAGCAGGGCTGGGTTAAAAAAGTAACAGTAGAGCAGGTTTAAACCCGCTCTACTGTTTTTACTGATTAAATCTAATCGGAACGTGTCCCTGATCAAACCATTACTGAGATAAGAGAGTTTTTGCCGCCGAGGCCATTGGTCTCGGTAAGGCTGTTTGCGGGATCTTCAACCCACTTACCATCAATCGCGAACTTGTAATGGTAGGTTCCTTCCGGAAGAGGTATTATCTTTATCCAGTTCCAGTTATCAAGTTTCTTCATAAGCGAATTATTGTCAGCAACCCAGTTATTAAAACTTCCTACAAGATATACGCTTTGCGCGCCAGGGGCATGGATTTTAAAGAGTGTCTGCGTGGAGCCTGCTTCAGAAGAGGATTCTTTTTTATCTACCGCTTTCTCTTTAGATTTTGGAATGAGCTCTTCGGCCAGGGCGTGATAGTCTGTCGCGCCGTTTGACTTTTTATCGTATTCAAATATTATCTTTCCTGACTGCGCTGCCTCCCTTAATTTTATATTCGATCTTATGATAGTGTGCATAAGATTCTTCGAGAAGCGTTCATTCGCGTTCTGCAGGAAATTCTTAGCGAAGTTAGACCTTTTGTCGTATATAGTTATTAAAAAGTTTACATCAGGCCTCTTGAAGCCCATGCTATTTGAAAGTTCCAATATCTCATCTATCTGCGATACGCCGTTCAGAGAGAACATGCTTGTATCAAGCGGTACTAGTATGCGTTTTGCCGCGTGTATGGCGTTTAATGTGAGAAACCCGAGATTTGGAGGCGTGTCTATTATTATGTAATCAAATTCAGCCAGCACGCCCTGCTTAAGCGCGTTATAAAATACGAGTACCGCGTCTTTAATGCCGGCGAGCTTCTGCTCCATGGTGCTTAATGATATATGAGAAGCCACAACCCATAGGTTATCGTATCTTTGACGCATTATAGAAGGGATATGCGCGGACTCGTTCTTTAGAAATGAGTCAAATACAGTATATATGCTTCGCTTGGGATCCTTTGTGGTTATGCCCAGTGCTGCCGTAGCGTGAGCCTGAGGGTCTAGATCTACAAATAGCACCTTTTGATCTAGTCCTGCCAGCGCTCCGGCCAGATTTACCGCAGTTATAGTTTTACCGCATCCGCCTTTTTGGTTACATACAGCTATAATATTCATATTAACACTCCTTTCTTATGTTAACTATTTGATGTTAATATCTTTTACATATATCTTCGCCCCAGGATAATTTTTGGTAAGCCTTGGTGAATTATCGAATCTTATCTGGGTTATTTTGCTTTTATCTATGGGCACATTTAGATCTTTAAGATTTACGCTGAAGAAGTGCCATTTATCCTTTAGGAGGGCAGTGGTCAATATAATATCATCAGGATTCGCGTTTGACATATTTTTCGCGTCTCTTAATATAAGGGCCAACTTCTCAGAACCGCTTTCACCCTTTGCGCCGAAAGATATTGTGGCATTGCTAAGATCCATAGTTTCGCCCAGGCTTATTGCGGCAAAAGAATTCTCACCGCCAAGCGCTATAGACGCTATACTCTTTTTTACATATTCATAATTATAAGATGGGGCATTGGTTATGTTTTTAGAGGGAATCTGGAGCTTGGTTTTTCCAACATTTATTATTTCGGGCCTTGACGCTTCTTTCGCTGGGAGAGAGTAGCCTATGATGACAACGCCTGCTAGAAATATAAGGGTGGTAGCAACTATTAGTAATAGTTTTGGGGAAAAGGTATTCTTTGGCTCAGCAATAGGCTTCCTGCTTTCAGCAGGAGTCATTTTGCCTGAGTAATATGTGTTTAGAAGATCAACGTTTCGTATATGTGGTTTCTCTATTTTTAGAAGGACCATCTTTATCTCTTTAGCTAAACTCAATTATATACTAATTATAATATAAAAGCAAATAGTATTTGCTCAAAACCCACCCCTACGCAGCACCGCTCGGTTTACCCCACCGAGGTAAACCTCGCTTGATGAATCTGCTCGCTCTCACCAACATGCTATCTCGGGTGAACCATGGCCGCTCGCATCTTCAACATGCTGCTTTAGGGGTGGGTTTCTCGTTCAGTGTATTTTTAGAAAAGTAGGGCAGGTTTAAACCTGCCCTACTCAATATATGATATGAAACAGAAGCAGTAAGGGAGGAGCCGCTATGCGGCGGCGTTGATAGCTTTTAGGATGAGTGCCTTTTTTATGGCTGAATAAAACATAGCTCGAGTAGATATATCCGTGGCTGTCTCCCGTATTCGAAGCGGGGAATAGAGAGAATCCATAACATAGGGATGGTTATCCGGCATGCCCGGAATAAGAATAAGTACTTCCTCAGGCGCTTCCGGCGACGGCTTTATTTTTAAATATATACTTGAGGTATCAGATACGCTTGAGATATTAGCAAGATTGTAGATACGCATTCTGAGCAGTGTTATATAGTTTTTCATTTGTTCTTTTTCTTTTTTATACAATATGATATTACCCATTCTTATATTGAAGATATGTTGTTTCATCCATGCTATATCAGGAAGGGTTACGTGCGTAAATGTCTTCTCTACGCCTAAAAGTATAATCCGCATATTCTTTACATCTGTCGCCGCTCTTTTTTCAACAAGCTCATCCCTGGCCCTAAAGAATATATTCTCTATGCCATTTGCGATATGGCGTAACTGCTTAAGTTCATCGACGGTTTCTTTCGGCAGTTTTTCTTCTTTTGGCAACTCTTTGCCTTCCGGTACTTCCGGAAATCCATCTATCAGGTCTATGGCCGCATCTGTCAGGGGCATCAGCTCTTTTAATACCTCGCTTGCCTCACGTTCTATTATCTTTTGAAGATCCGGTACATCATTTTCCCCGCTCGAGGAGGATTTGGTTGGTATAGCTGGCAAGGATATTGTAAAGGTTGTGCCTTTACCAAGTGTTGATTCTACACTTATTTTACCGCCGGCAGCTGTTACTATTTCCTTGCAGATATAGAGGCCAAGGCCGGTGCCATCGTCTTTATCCGACGTCCAATATGCTTGAAATATTTTGCCTAGGTTTTCTTTTTTAATCCCGTTACCATCGTCTTTGATATAAATGTTTACATTACCATCTATATGTTTTGCGGAAATATTAATATTTTTAGCACCTGCTTGCCTGGCGTTGCGGATCATATTAAACCAGATCTCTTCTAAAAGATCAGGGTCTATCCTAATCTTTGGCAGATCTTCCGGAATGCTAAATTGTAGTTTATACCTTTTGGATTTTCTAAAGTATAATCTCGCATTCTTTATAGAACTTTTTAGTTCTATCTCTTGTTGATTTCCCACGAAATCATATTCACCGTTTGTTTTTAGGAATCTTCTGCATAAGGATTTCATAAAGTTTATGCCGGCTTTAACGCTTTCTAAGGATTTTTTCTCATCTTTAAACTTAAGAGATTCAAATACTGGGAACTCTATCTTGGAGAAATCTAATTTGTCAAGTCCGCCTAGGTGGTCTTCAATTCCTTTTAGAACCTTTGCTAACGCAATTTTATACTTTTGATTGTCAGGATCATATCTCTTGTCAGGTATAGTACCCTTTAAAGCATTGTTTCCAGTCAAGCTAGGCAACCTGACCATTAGAAAGCTTATGGTACTATAAGTACGTCCGACTTTATTAATGAGATCTTGTGGTATATTAAAACGGCTCTTGTAATCTTGCAAAAACTGAAGTGTCCTAAGAGATTTTTCCTGCAGATTTTCAAGCTCTCCAAATGTTTCCATCCATATGCCGTCGTGTTCATGCACAAATATACTGCATTGTGAGATAAGCATATTAAGGTTTTTCCTACGGTTTAAAATAGTATCATTTTTATGCTTTGCAGCCATAGGCCTTAGGGTAGAAGAAGGAGGAGGCAAGTAGGGCAGGTTTAAACCTGCCTTACTTACAAGCAAGGATAAGACAACCGCTAATTTTAATATAATATTAGTTATTTTCATGGCAAAAATTAGACCCCTGACAGATGCCTTGCCAGGGGTCTATATGTTATTTGTGCTTATTTGCAATATATAGTATACTATAACTTACACCACTATGCAAGGAAATTTTATGCATGGGCAGCATAATATATTTTATACAAAACAATGGCATGGGGTGTTTGCGAATGGGAGGATCACCGGGCGGAGGGGCCCAGGAGCAAATACCCCATGCCATTTAGATTTGAATAAAGTTGACAGTATTTATCTAATATTGTATGATAGTGATACAAAAATAAAGGAGGACGAAGCATGCGATGGTTTGGTATCATATTTATCTGCTTTACATTTATTATAGTTAGTAATGGCTATGCTGCCACAATAGGAGACCCTATCGAACCTATTGGTAAGGGAGTTATTGCTATGGCGGCAGAGCAGAATCTGATATTCAGCAGAGAGGTAGAGTACGGACAATTTCGGCAGATAGATATAAAAGACGCTTATCAATGGTATGCAAAGGGAATCTACGGCTTAGGAGAATATTTTAACATATACGCGAAGTTAGGCATCTCTGATCTTGAGCATAAGATCAAAGAAGGGGGCAATGATTTTGATATAGAATATGACCTTGGGCCTTTATGGGGCGTAGGTATCTTAGCAGCGACGCCCAGATGGCATGGTTTAAACGTGGGGCTCGATTCCCAGTATGCGGGCTGGTATGTCGAGGTTGAGAGCTTAAAGTATAACCAGGAGAGGTCAGCTGATGAGATAGGGTCAGTGCTTGTTACCGAGATCCAGGAGACTCTCTTTGTAAGTTACAGCGTTGAGGCAGGAAAGAATTCCAAGCTTATACCTTATTTAGGCATATCTTATCTTTATTTAAATAATGAGACAAAAGATACAATAGAATATGATACGCCGCAGAAAAACGGTACAATAGACTTTGACATAGATAATACGCAGGATTTTCACTTTATTCTAGGAGCGGATTTTGTCTGTGGAGAAAACGTAAGCCTGACATTGGAAGGGACCGTTATCTATGACAACAGAGGCGTTATGATGGGTTATTCTTATAAGTTTTAAGCTCAAAAAGGAGATTTAAAAGTATATGAGGCCTGAAATACACGCGGTTGTATCATTTTCTCTCGGAGTGATCCTATGGCTTCTTACAAAATCCGTGTACGCGGGCTTTCTCTGTTTTATAGCGGGTATAGTAGTCGATCTCGACCATATAGTGGAATATATCATACACCATAGCTCCAGAGGTTTTACCATTAAAAAAGTATGTCAAGCTTGCGACCAGACCAACAAGCAGGAAGGAGAGCTTAAGTTTCCAAAGCTCTATCTTTTTTTCCATTCATGGGAACTTGTTATAATATTCGCCATAGCCGTGGTGTATTTAAGAAATATTTATCTGGCAGCCATTGCCATGGGGTACGCGTCACACCTTATCCTCGATAGCACGAAAAATCCGGCATATCCTTATTCATATTTTATTATATGGCGCGTTATTAAAAAGTTTCATACTCACCACCTATTAAGAAGTAAGAGGTAGATATTATGAATGATAAAAATAGGCTTACGAGACAAATCTCACTTGTAGATGTTTTTTGCATAGCCTCAGGCGCTATGATAAGCTCAGGGTTATTTATCCTGCCGGGTCTAGCTTTTTCAAAGACAGGCCCGTCATTATTCTTATCTTATCTTTTAGCCGGATTCCTAACGCTTCCTGCCATGTTCAGCAAGGCAGAACTTACTACCGCCATGCCCAAAGCAGGGGGGGATTACTTTTTTATAACAAGAAGCATGGGCTATGCTGTTGGCACGATCGCGGGCGCCGCAAGCTGGTTTTCCTTAAGCTTAAAGAGCGCCTTTGCCCTTTTGGGTATGAGTATGTACTTGTCATTGTTTACCAATATCCCTATGGTCGGCATAGGGGTTTTCTTATGCCTTTTTTTTACGGTTCTTAATATAGCAGGCATAAGAGAGGCCAGCATATTTCAGAGGATCCTTGTTTTTGGGCTTTTAGGCGCGTTAGCTTTTTATATAATATACGGTTTTTCATCTATAAACATAAATAGATATGTTCCTTTTGCTCCTTATGGGGCGGGCCCCGTATTCGCGACAGCAGGATTTGTCTTTATATCTTTTGGCGGGCTTACAAAGATAGCAAGCATTGCCGAAGAGGTGAAGAACCCCGGAAGAAATCTTCCGCTTGGTATGATATTCTCCATAGTGATCGTCAGTTTATTCTATGCGTTGGTAGTGTTTATAACAACAGGCCTGCTTGAGCCCGAAGTATTTAAGAGCTCATTAACTCCTATATCTGACGGGGCAGGTGTCTTCTCCGGAGGATTTGGAAAGCTTATAATGTCCATAGCGGCTGTTCTGGCATTTGTCTCGACCGCGAACGCGGGTATCATGTCCGCTTCCCGCTATCCTGTAGCCATGAGCAGAGATAAGGTCCTGCCAAGATTTTTTCAGAGCACAAGCGCGAGATTCAAAAGCCCGCACTACTCAATAGTTTTTACTGGGACATTTATGGTGCTGGCAATATTATTTTTGGATTTAGAGAGCTTAGTCAAGGTAGCGTCCACGTTTCTGATACTGCTTTTTATGTTCGCGAATATCGCGGTTGTTATAATGCGCGAGAGCAAGATACAGAATTACCAGCCGAAATTTAGATCTCCGCTCTATCCCTGGATGCAGATATCAGGCGTAATAATCTCACTCTTTTTAATATATAAGATGGGAGCTGTTTCTTATAAGGCAACAGCCGCGTTCTTTGCCGCGGGAGTTATATGGTACCTGGTCTATGTAAGAACGCAGGTAAAGAAAGAGTTCGCGCTTATACATGTTATCGCGAGAATCACCGCGAAAGAGCTTACCAGCGGCCATCTTGAAACAGAGCTGAAAGAGATATTAAGAGAAAGAGATAACATAGTAGAAGACAGGTTTGACAAGTTAATAAACAGCTGCACCATACTTGATTTAGAAAGATCAGTGACAATGAATGAGTTTTTCAGGAAATCCTCTGAAGTGCTTTCAAAAGAATTAAGCGCGGACGCGGATAATATTTACAATCTTCTAATAGAGCGCGAGAACGAATCGAGCACTGTCATAAGGCAGGGGCTTGCTATACCTCATATCATTGTGGGTGTTGAACATAAATTCTGTATATTGCTTGCGCGGTGCAAAGAAGGAATAGTCTTTCCCGGAGCGGATTCAAAGGTGCATGTGGTATTTATGCTTATAGGCTCTAAAGACGAGAGAAATTTACATCTAAGGGCCCTGGCCGCGATCGCCGCGATAGCCCAGGGAAGGGATTTTGATAAAAAATGGCTTAACGCGCGCAACATACAGGAGTTGAGGCATATAATATTGCTTGCAGAAAGAAAAAGGTTTGGTGAAAAAAAACTTAGTTTCTAACCAGGAAGAGGGTGAGATATGGATAAGCGGCGGGTTTTAATTATTGATGATGATAAGGATGTATGTGATGTTATAAAGGACATGCTTATCAGAGGCGGATATGACGCGTCTACCGCTCTGGATGGCAAGACCGGAATTGTAAAGGCGCAAGAGCAGCAGCCAAATCTTATTTTGCTTGATATAATGATGCCCGGCATGGATGGATTTGAGGTTCTGCGAAGCTTAAAGAGCAGTCCAAACACCTCCTACATACCTATAGTTATTGTGAGCGCGAAAAGGGATGCTAATTCTCTTTTTAAGGCAAGGGAGTTAAGGTCGAGTGATTATCTCATGAAGCCTTTCGCTTCGGGTGAGCTGATGAAGATAGTAGAGAGATGCTTCAGCTTGTTTAAGCCTATTAAAGAGAGGATGGATCCAAAAGCAAGTGCTGATATTAAAGATAAGCTTCAGGACGCAAGCACAGCCCTTGATATGCTTACCCAAAGTAAGGATGTGCCAAAAGAGTTTCTGGACAGGGCTTTTAAGAACCTGCAGGAAGCCATAAAGATGCTGAAAGACACATAAAAAACTTAACCTGGTTAAAAATGACTGTTTTTAACCAGGTTAGAAATGGCGGTTTTTAACCTGGTTAGAAATGGCGGTTTTTAACCTGGTTAAAACAGGAGAGGATCGGAGAGCTATGAGAAGAGTTCTTATTATTGGTATAGTAATAGCGCTGATATGGCTTTTTATGAAGAACTACGAGAAGGTCGATCTCAGGAAAGTTTTTAGTTATGAGCCCCTTTTGGATAAGGGCTTAGAAAAGGCAAGAGGTAAGTAGAGAAGGTTTAAACCTTCTCTACTTGTTTAATATCGCTATGAACCTCGTATTAGCGAGCCGTAGGGCATGTTTAAACGTGCTCTACGATGAAACGCTAAACTGTTACATTTTTTTGCTGTTTAGATTTTAAATTAAGAGGTAGTAGTGCTTGTAAATACCTTTTAATAATTTAATAAGAAGTTTACCATATAAACATTGATTTGTCAAGTTTTGTAGAAAATTTTTTTCTGCTTCACTAATTGTTTTACCTTGCAAATATATACTTTTAAGTATACCATAGCTATATTATGAAGAGTTTAATAATAGGTTCTATAGCAGGCATATTATGCACAGCTTCTTTCCTGCCCCAGGCGATAAAGATATATAAGACAAAAAACGCGAGGGATATATCTTTATCTGCTTTCGCGACTCTTGGTTTAGGAGTCTTCTGTTGGCTCATTTACGGCATAGTCATTATGGAGTTTCCTATAATAATCGCCAACGCGATAACGCTCATATTGGTTTTTTTGATTGTAATAATGAAGAGAAAATACGGATAGATATGGGTGCCTGTGATTTCTGTTTCATATGCAACAAAAAATATTGCCCAAAACAAGGAAAGTCTATGCCCATGACAAGAGATTCTATTACGCTGTCCGTATCTTTAAGCAAAAGGCTTAAGGACTTTTGCTTAAAGAAGAAGATAACCAGCGGAGAAAAATACTACAGGGTGCCTGACCACAATGCCGCCATATCTTTTCTTCTGGATGAGTATTCAAAAAATGAAAAAAGAAGAAGATAGCCGCCCACCTATAAATACCTCACATAGCGTGCAGGTAGTATCCCAAGACGGATTTGCCTCATTAATAGGAATTCTTATAGTAATATGTATAATCGCGTCTCTTTTTTCTATTCTCTTAAGAGTTTATACAAGAAGGCCTTCTGCTGGCAGCAAGGAGACAATAGAGATCATGGAAGAAAGCGGTATTGAAACATCCGGCTATGACAATATTTTGCAAAGCACTAAGGAAAACATAAAAGAGGTAAACAAGCAAACAGCAGATCGCGCTAAGCAATATGAAAAATATTAAGAGTGAGTTAAGATGAAAATAGCTTTAGGAATAATAATAGGCGGGGCCATAGGTTTTGCCGTTGGCTGCTTCGGCAAATGCGCTTCCGGAGCATGTCCTTTGACCAGTAACCCTATAGTAAGCACTATAGTCGGCATGCTGCTGGGCCTTATGATCGCCATAGGACGCTAAGGCCGTTAAAATTTAACCGGTTTATAATATCCGCTTTTTAACCTGGTTAGAAATGCGCAGGGAGAAATTTTATGAATGCTTCAAATGTCAGCAAGATTATTATTTGTCAAAATTGCAACAGGGTCTGGCATGAATTTGACGCGGCATGCCACGGAGATAGCTGTAAATGCGGCGAAACTATTAACACTGACATGTATTTTTTGCGCTTCCAAAGAAGTTGACAGCTTGTTTACAACTTTAAATACCGCAATATCTATAAAGTTGTAAGCTGGCTGTTTTTTTTAAGTATTTGTTTACAACTAATTGACAACTTCAATATTGTAGTGTATAGTAAAGTTGTAAACAAAGATAAGGGGCAATTATATGAATATACGATCTTTAATTATAAATTCCCTGGATAAAAAAGGAGAGGTCAGGGCCGCGGATATAATTAAAACAACAGGGTTCTCGCGTACCTATGTAAACAGATTTTTCCAGCAGCTAACGCAAGAAGGAAAGATTATTCTGATTGGCAAGGCTAACAAGGCGCGGTATATAAGAGCTACCGAGAAGGCATTGGACCTCGCTAAAAAAAGTATTCTGGAAGCAAACCGTATTTTGTATAACAAGAATCTAGAAGAAGACACAGTGCTGGATGAGATAAAAAAGACAACAGGAATTCTTTTAGAGGTTCCGAAAAACATCTCAAATATTTTTAACTACGCCTTCCTTGAGATGCTTAATAACGCTATCGAACACTCCAGCTCAGAGAAGATATGGATATATATTAAGAGAGATAAGGAGAGCTTGCAATTCAAGATCCTTGATAAGGGTGTAGGGATATTCAATAATATAATGAGAAAGGCAGGCTTAAAAAGCGAAATGGAAGCTATACAGGATCTGCTTAAAGGAAAGCAGTCGACCGCTCCTGAGACTCATAGCGGTGAAGGTATATTTTTTACATCGAAGGCAGTCGATATATTGAATATAAGAAGCAGCCGCAAGCAATTAACCTTTAATAATAATATAAAGGATATTTTTATAAAAAGTACAAAAGAGGCAGCCGGTACTAAGATTTTATGTACTATCAATTTTAGCTCATGTAAAAAACTAGAGAAGATATTTAAGCAATATACAGATGATTCATATCAATTCAGTAAAACGAAAGTTACTGTAAAGCTTTATCAGATGGGGGCAGAACATATTTCCAGGTCGCAGGCTAGAAGAATCTTGAGCGGGCTTGATAAATTTAAAATAATAATATTGGATTTTAAGGACGTTGAGACAGTGGGCCAGGGCTTCGCGGATGAAGTCTTTCGTGTATGGAAACTGCGGTATCCGCGTATTGAAGTTACTTATAAAAACATAAACGAAAACATTGAGTTTATGATAAAGAAAGCCTTACCCAGGTTATAAAAAGCGTAAATGAGGCGGGGGGACGATTGAAAGGAGGAATAATATGGAAGAGAAGAGAATCAAAGAAAGAAGAGTTAAAGAGAGAAGAGCTAAGGCAAGAATGATCAAGGAAAGAGAGACCGAGGAGAGAAGGATGAGAACAAGAAGATTTAGGTGCAGAAGAGCGGCAGACAGAATAAAATAGTCTATAGTCTATAGTCTATAGAAAAGGGAGGCAGCATGAATTGGTATTTAGTTGTATTGAAAAAATACGCGGTTTTTAAAGGCAGGGCCAGAAGAAAAGAATACTGGATGTTCGCTCTATTCAATCTTATAATCGCTTTTGTGCTGGGCCTTATTGAAGCAATAATCGGGATCAATTCCGGAAGCAAGGAGAGCTTACTTGGTAACATCTATTCCTTAGCTGTCTTAGTCCCTACTATCGCTGTAGGTATTCGTAGAATGCATGACGTTAATAAAAGTGGGTGGTTTTTATTGATCCCTATCTATAATTTTATCTTGGCTATTAAAGAAGGCGATGAAGGCGATAATAGATTTGGGCCTGACCCGAAGCCGGGAAAATAGTTTATAGTTGATAGTCTATAGTTTATAGAAAAAGCAGTTCTATCATGGTTAGAAAAAGCTCTTTCTAACCTGGCTAAAAAATCATAAAGGATATATTTTTCCCTTGATGATGAAGCAATTAGGTGTTATAATCGCTTCATAATGTGAAGCGATTGGAGGGATAAATGCCTTATATCTGGGAGCGTAAAGAATGGCCAAATTTTAAATGGCAGGCTGATAAGCTGATTAATAGCTTGAGTCGTGCCCGGCTTATACAGGGTGAGCTTTTAAGCAAAGTCCGTTCACTTGGAATGGATTTAAGCAAAGAATCCAGGTCACAGATATTGATAGAAGAAGCTGTTAAAACTTCGGCAATCGAAGGTGTGCGGTTGGACAAAGAAGCTGTCCGTTCATCGGTTGCAATAAGGCTGGGTTTACCTACCGCCGGATTAAAGCCGCCTGACAGAAACGCGGAAGGCTTAATCGATGTTATGCTCGATGCCGCTACTTATTACAAAAAACCCCTTACAGCAAAACGTTTAAAATCGTGGCAGGCAGCTTTGTTTCCTACAGGGTATTCAGGCTTGACAAAGATCCAAGTTGGGCAGTGGCGTGGAAAGTCACCGATGCGTGTAGTTTCAGGCCCCATTGGGCGGGAAAAGGTTCATTTCCACGCACCGCCAAAAGATAGAATAAGTGACGATATTAGAAGATTCATAGAATGGTGGGGTAAAGGTTCTAAAGATATAGAAGGTTTATTAAGAGCTGGAATAGCGCATTTTTATTTTGTTACTATACACCCTTTTGAAGACGGCAATGGCCGCATAGCCAGAGTCTTATTAGATATGGCATTGGCACAGGATGAAAATTTGCCAAAAAGATACTATTCCCTTTCCGCCAGGATAATGGCAGAGAGGGACGCCTATTACAATGTTTTAGAATCCTCCCAGAAAGGCGGCCTTGATATTACAAGATGGCTGCTATGGTTCCTCGAATGCTATTCAAATGCGATAAAGGACTCAGAGTCTACCATATCGAAAGCATTACAAAAGGCGGTATTCTGGCAAAAGCATTCCCAGGCTCTATTAAATAAGAATCAACAGAAGGTAGTCAATCGTTTACTAGAGGAAGGGCCGGGTGGTTTTACCGGCGGGCTTACTACAAGAAAGTATGTCGCGATGACAAGAGTAAGCAGAGCTACTGCCTATAGAGACATCAGCGAACTGCTAAAAAATAAGATACTCCTTCAACGCAGCGCAAAGGGGAGAAGCGTTTCTTACGATTTAATATTTCCTTCTATTTGATGTTTAATTTATTGAGAGTGCGAAGCCTCTCTGGAGAGAGATAAATGAAAAAGTGCCCTTTTTGCGCAGAAGAGATACAGGATGATGCCCTGAAATGCAGGCATTGCGGGGAGTTTTTAGATAAGAAAGTAAAGGAGAAGTGGTATTTTAAGCCGCACAGCTTGATAGTCGCTTTCTTATGCGTAGGGCCACTCGTGTTGCCATTGGTCTGGCTCAATTCCCGTTTTAGTCGAAAGAGCAAGATTATTATAAGTATCGTTGTTATATTCTTAAGTTATCTGCTGGGGGTTATGTTTGTTAACTCGATGAAGAATATAGTTAAATATTATGGGCTGATGTACGGGTTGTTTCAGCAGATCTAACCAAAGCTTGGTATTATTCTACAAAATGCAAAGAGCCTTGACATTTGGCAATCCATATGCTATATTTCTATGGTAGATTTACAGTTGTAAACTATATTATCTTTATTTACAATAGTAAACATATATTTTAGTCTTTACAAGGTGCAACTTATGGAAAACAAAGAGTATATGTCAATTACAGAAGCAGCAAGCCTGCTGGGTATTTCAAGACAAGCCTTGCACAGGCAGGTAAAAAAAGGAAAGATAGAGGCTATAAGGATTGGCAGAAGCTATGCCATACCAACCCGTAAACTGATACCTACATTGCATAAGAAGCTAAAAGATGCGGATAAAAAAAAGTTATCTAATATAGTCAAGCGGGTGGTCAAAGACTATGGCGAAACTTTGCAGATGTTGGGTGATGAATAATGGCCAGGCTTTCAATAGAAGAGGTTAAGTACCTTTCCCATGTCTTGGCACAAGAAAGATACAACTTTGATGAGCCTATACCGGATTTTTCTACACGCTATCCTAATATATTAGAGAGCTGTATCGCGGTTCCTTTCCAGACATACGACAGGCGAGAGCTTTATTCTGCTTTTATTGATAAATCAGCCATCCTGTTTTACCTGATGATTAAAAATCATCCATTCCAGAATGGGAATAAGCGGGTAGCTGTAACTACTCTGCTTGTATTTTTAGCTAAACATGACAAGTGGATAGACGTTGATATAAGAACATTGTACAACTTTGCTGTTTCGGTAGCCGGAAGCAAACCTTCGCAGAAGAACAAGATCCTGAAACACGTCGCGAGCTTCTTAAAAACCTTTATGGTGCCTTACTGATGAATCGCAGGTGCAAAAACACCTCTAACCAGGTTAAAAAGTTATCAACAAAAGTAGCGCACACTTAAGTGTGCGCTACAGAATTTCCTTGAAAATGAGACTTTGGGGGTGTATGATTAGTCTATAGTTGATAGAAAAAGCTTAACACCTCAATCCAGTGACCCCTTGAGGCGGTAGGGATGCTAGGTGAATAATGGCTAATATCATATAGCCAAAAGAGAAAGGAGTGCGGTATGCATGGCCCAATTTATAAAGTAGAAACAAAGCAGGGAGTTACTATATTGACTCTTACAAAGGAAGATATTCCAATGTATGAAAATGAAAGATTGAATAAGGCTTTTTCTGCTCTATTGGATGAAGGGAAAAACAATATAGTTTTGGATTTATCTAATGCGGTTTACATATCTTCAATAGTAATAGCTTCTTTAGTGTTTATGCGTAAGAGGGCAAAGGAGTCAGGGGGTAACTTTGTAATTTGTAACATTGGAGATTCAGTAAAAGAAATTTTGGCCACAACAAACTTAGATAAGGTACTAGACATAGTTGATGATAGGCAAGAGGCTATAAGCCAACTTGCGAAGAAATGCCAGCATAGTCAGAAGCTTTAGCCACAAAATAACAAGTTACTAATAAAATATTTCTAGAATAAATAAAAAAATACGCTTCTATTTAAATGACATATGCAAAAATAGAAGCGTATTTTTTTTATTGCTTAATACTTTATTCTGATGCCCGCACCCGCGAAATATGATTTATAATTATATTGGTAGTAGGTCTCGTAATCCATATTGGAATCCGCATCTGTGTAGTTTCCGGCAGCTACAAAGCTGACATGTTCAGTTAGAGGGTATACTGCCTGCGCATTCAG
Source organism: Candidatus Omnitrophota bacterium (assembly GCA_043823785.1). Classification (GTDB taxonomy): domain Bacteria; phylum Omnitrophota; class Gorgyraeia; order JABMRG01; family JABMRG01; genus JBDRAM01. The sequence continues at coordinate 2,623 of JBDRAM010000036.1, read as the reverse complement.
CGTATTCAACTCATCTAGCTGCGTATCGGCGGTATAGCTTGAATCCGCTCTTTGCGCCTTGCGGTCGCCGTAGTCCCTTCTTGTAAATGCATAACCCAAAGTAAGGGTGGCAGGGCTCTTTTTATCTTCTAGCCTGTGGATGTATGTAATATTTGGATTTACTTTTAAGCTATTAAAGTCATAATAGTCACTGGTAAATACGTCATCGGCCAGGGTTACCGTACTCCTTGAGTCATAATAATTCTGATTGCTGTCAACAAAAATACCGGTCAGCCCAATACCAAAAGCCACCGGGATATCTGCGGGCAAGTATGAGAAATCGCCGGTTATATAATGAAACCAATCGCTTCGTTCTTTATCTGAAAGGACACCGTTTGTGTCTATTACCTTCTTATCATCATAAGCTTTATACAGTGGGCTGTAGAAAATGGAGGTGTTTATCTTGCTGTCCTGGTATTTATACTTTAAATTAGGATGGAATCCGTTGTAGTTTTTCTCATCCGTCTCGGGCGCGGTTACCGTTGCCAGTGCTATCAGGGATGTGTAATTCGGGTAGTCTCTATAATAATATTCACCTCCTACCCCTATAGAACTCTTGGCCGTCTTTGTCTTCTCGAGGTAATATTCTATAGTACTGCCTACGCCAAAATCTCTGTAGTCATACAGGCCATCAGACCAGTCATAACCTTTTTCCTTAACAAAGTGTGATCTTACCAGGCCGTCTATCTTAACGGATGTCTTATCATCCAGGATGTGTTTATATTCAATGGTTATATTGTGGTCCATTATTTCATTGTATACCCGTCCGCCTTCTTCTTCCACGACTACCTGTCTTTCACGGTTATATCCCCCGGAATATAGAGGTATTATATAATTATTCTTATCAAATCGCAGAGCGGGCGCTATGGAACCCTTTATATTAGCGCCTCCTAAGCTGCCTCCACCTTCGATCTTTGACCAGGTGCCCAGGGCGGTTATGTCAATAAGCGGTATAACCTTAAACTCACTTACCTTCCTAAGCTCAATGGCCTCCTCAAGTTCCTGAGGTATTTCCGCTTTATCGACATCTTCTACCTCAGCAGCATATAAGATATTGCAGGAGAGGAGGACTGAAAAAAATAAAAGAATAGAAAGGTGGACAATGTTATTGTGAGCCCTAAAACGGCAAAGTGGTTTGACCATGTTCAACACCCTTTGAACAGCCTTGAGCTTGTCGAAAGGCAATCCCAATACATCTGATTTATTTTTAGTTATTTGCATTTTCACTCCATTGGTAGGCGGGTTCCGATAACATATCATATTACTTTGAAGATGTCAATAAAATTTAAAAAAAAAATTCACTTGACTTATAATTAAACCCATGTTATTATTTGTATCTTCCTGGCAAAGTAAGAATTTTAATTAACTTTTATTACAAATTATAATGGGTATTCCAATCCATAATTTCAAATGAACAATCATATATACAGGAGGTCGGTTATGAATTTTATATTCAAAACAAGGCTTATCTCTCTTATGCTTGCATTACTACTTGTTGCAGGAGCTAATCTCCCCGCTTTTTCCCAGGGACTCCCAAAAGAGGTGTCAATAACTGCTATGTCCGGAGAGGTACTTGTCCTAAAGACGGATGCCACTGACTGGGAGCCAGCTCAACCAGGCGATATTTTATCAGAAGGAGACAGCATCAAGACGCTTGAGGGCGCCAGTGCAAGATTACAGTTTCCATTAAGAGGCACCATTGACCTGAATGAAAAGACCTCTATGATGATAAATCGTTTGGAAGCCGCGGAGGGAGGCAAGATAGAGACCTCTCTTTCAAGAGGCAGGATCAAGACCAACATAGAGAAGTTTCTCGACAAGAAATCAACGTTTGAGGTAAGGACGCCTACTGCCGTAGCTGGCGTGGTAGGAACAGAGTTTTACCTGAATGTAACCGAAGAATCAGAGGCCATATTAGAAGAATCAGAGGCCATATTAAAGGATACTATAGATTCTAATGTTGTTAATGAATAAAATTAGCAAAACAAGACTTATTTCTCTTACCCTTGCAATCATGCTTGTTGCAGGAGGTAATCTCCCTGCTTTTTCCCAGGGACCCCCTAAAGGTGCAAATAGAGCTCCTGAAACATATTCTATGCCCGACATATTAAGCAAGAATAAAGGAGAAAATATAACTGCGGCTGAAATAGAGCTTGCCACAGACCTTGACGGAGATAACCTGACTTATGTTTACTCAGGCTGGTTGAGTTCCCTGCCATATACCGTAAGCCATGTTGATAAAGGAATCCATAATTTACATGTCGAAGTCTCAGATGGGACAAATACGGTAGGTAAGAACATAACCATTATCGCAGGTAAGCGTCTTGTTACAGAGCTATATGTAAAAGAGGGTGTTGTCTCTTTCCTCAATGCCTTTAGTAATATATCGTATTTCGTCAAGCAGGGCTCTGCCTCTCTTGCGGATAGTAAAGGAGCGATTACAGAGCCTAAAGAGGCCTCTGATGAAGAAAAAGCTGCCTGGGAGTCAGGCTTCGGATCATCTGAAGTTTCAGGAGGTTCAGGATCATCTTCTACCCAGAAAGGTGAGGCATCGGTTGTAGAAAGAACGCCTGAGGATGAGACT
>JBDRAM010000035.1:0-12129 GCA_043823785.1 Candidatus Omnitrophota bacterium | reverse complement strand
ATCATGAAAGAAAGATACAGAAAATTTTCTACTTATCTTAAAGAACGCTTCGGCGTGAGAGTGCATAAAGTGAGTATAGATTCGCACTTCTCATGCCCTAATAGGGACGGCAAGGTAAGCAGACACGGATGTATATATTGTGATAACAAGGCGTTTAGCTTTCAGAGCCGCACAGATACGCCCCCTCCTTTAACCGCTCAGATAGAAGCCGGCATGAGAGCTGCCAGAGAGAAGTTTAAAGCAGAAAAGTTTATCCTTTATTTTCAGGCATATACAAATACATATGCCCCTCTATGTGTATTGAAGGAAAGGTATGATGTGATAAGAAAGTTTGATGATATGGTAGGATTATCTATCGCTACCCGCCCTGACTGCGTCAATGAGGAGATCCTCGACCTGATAGACAGTTATTGCGATGATTATGACGTGTGGATAGAGTATGGTTTACAGAGTATCCACAATACGACACTCGATTTTATCAACCGCGGGCACAGGTATGAAGAGTTCTTGAAAGCTGTTGAGCTTACACGAAAACGCGGGATAAAGATATGCGCGCATGTTATTCTTGGTTTTCCCTTTGAGACAAAAGAGATGATGATGGAGACGGCAAGGGCGCTTGCTGAGCTTAGGCTTGATGGCGTTAAGATCCACCCTTTACATATAATAAAAGGGACAAGGCTGGAAGAGCTATCCGCAAGGGGGAGATTTAGGACACTCAAGCTAGAGGCGTACTTGGAAACACTCGCTGATTTTTTGGGATATCTGCCGCCGGAGATGGTGATCCATAGAGTCAGCGCTTACTGTCCGCCGGAGCTTTTAATAGCTCCATCATGGGTGTTTGAAAGGAATAAAGTAGAGCAGCAGCTGGAAAAATATCTCGAAGAAAAAGATCTTTTTCAGGGACGTTGTTTGAGTGCGAATAGTTACCGCTCAAGCAGCGTCCCTGACGGGTTAAGATTGATGGCATATATTGTTCTTAATAAATAAAAGGAGATTTGCATGAAAAAGGTTCCATCGGATCTGGAGATCGCAAGGCGTGCGCGATTAAAACCGATAAGAGAGATTGCCAAGAGATTAGGAATAAAAGAAAAAGAACTCTGCCTTTACGGAGACAACAAAGCAAAGGTATCGCTCGATATTTTAGAGCGCCTTAAGAATAGAAAAACCGGTAAATATATAGATGTAACAGCTATAACACCTACGCCATTGGGAGAAGGAAAGACTGTTACGACCATAGGGCTTTCAATGGGCTTAAACAGGATAGGCAAAAAGACAACTGTTTGTATCCGCCAGCCTTCCCTAGGGCCTGTATTTGGAATAAAAGGAGGAGCCGCAGGCGGTGGATATTCTCAGGTAGTTCCTATGGAGGATTTTAATCTTCATCTTACAGGAGATGTCCATGCTGTAGGTTTAGCGCATAATCTCTGCGCGGCATTCTTAGATAATTCTATTTTAAAAGGAAACCCCCAAAAGATAGACCCTTCATCTATAATGTGGCGGCGTGTTGTAGATATATCAGATAGATTTTTACGTAATGTAAAGATAGGATTGGGTGGTGAGCAGGATGGTTTTCCCAGGGATTCAGGCTTTGATATAACCGTAGCAAGCGAAGTAATGGCCATACTGGCATTAACGAGCGGACTGAAGGATCTCAGGAAACGTATAGGCCGCATTGTTCTTGCCACTACAAAAAGCGGAAAGCCGGTTACCGCGGAGGATATAAAGGTAGCGGGCGCTATGACAGTTTTGCTCAAGGATGCCATAATGCCTAATCTTCTTCAGACCCTTGAGAATACGCCTTGCCTTGTCCACGCGGGCCCGTTTGCCAACATAGCGCATGGCAACAGTTCTATTATCGCGGACAGAATAGCTTTAAAACTTTCAGAATACGTAGTAACAGAGTCGGGCTTTGGCGCTGACTGCGGCGCTGAGAAATTTATGAATATAAAGTGCAGGATAAGCGGCCTTAAACCGGATTGCGTAGTGATGGTCGCTACAATAAGAGCGCTTAAGATGCATTCCGGAAGATATAGTGTTGTGGCAGGCAGGCCTATGGACCCGGAGCTTCTCAAGGAGAACTTAGAGGCACTTGAGGAAGGCTCATCCAACCTTATAAAGCAGATCGAGAATATGAAGCTTTTCGGTGTGCCTGTTGTTGTCGCTGTAAATAAATTTACCCATGACACCAAAAAAGAGATAGAGCTTATAAAAAGAATAGCCAAGAAAGCGGGCGCGGAAGACGCTGTTTTGAGCGAGGTCTGGGCAAAAGGCTCTAAAGGCGGTGAGGCTTTAGCAAAGGCGGTTGTCCGCGCGGCGGAAAAGAAGTCTGATTTTAAGCTTCTTTATCCGTCAAATTGGCCGATAAAGAAGAAGATAGAGACGATAGCTACAAAGATATACGGCGCGAAGGGTGTAAAGTATGAGAAAGAAGCAGAGAAGAAGATAAAACTTTATACAAAACTTGGTTATAGCAAACTACCTTTATGCATGGCAAAGACTCACCTTTCATTATCGCATGATCCTAAGCTAAAGGGGCGGCCTGAGGGATTTACTCTTCCGGTAAGGGATATCCGCGCTTCTATAGGAGCGGGATTCTTATATCCTCTATGCGGGACCATGCGAACTATGCCCGGCCTGCCGACTCATCCGGCAGGTGAGAAGATAGATATTGATAAAAATGGTAATATTGTCGGACTGTTCTAGTTAGGAAGCAAGCGCCCGAAGGGCGCGCAGTCCGCCGTAGCCCTACAGTAGTATCCGCGTAGTAAGGGCGAAGGCGGAGAAAAGGAAAAAAATGACAGCAAGAATATTAGACGGAGAAGTTTTAGCAGCAAGAATTAAAGATAATCTAAAAATAGAGATAGAGCTTTTGAAGAAGAAGGGGACAATGCCAAGGCTCTGCGCTGTCCAGGTAGGTGAAAACCCTGCTTCAAATGTATATACTAACCAGCAGAAGAAAAACTGTGAAGAGATGGGGATCTCTTATGAGCTTAATACGCTTCCACAGGATACTTCACAGGATGAGCTTATAGAATATATTGAAAAATTGAATAACAATAAGAATATAAACGGTATAATTCTCCAGATGCCCCTGCCGCAGCAGATAGATGCCCGCGCCATTCAGGTAAAGATATCACCCTCTAAGGATGTAGAGGGCCTTCATCCCGCCAATATGGGTATGCTGGTATATGGCAATCAGAGGCTTGCTCCGCCTACGGCATTAGGCGCGATAGAGCTTTTAAAATCAAGTGGTGTCGATCTAAAGGGGAGGGAAGTAGTTATTGTAGGCCACAGCGAGATTGTGGGAAAACCGGTTGCTTTGCTTTTGCTTCAGTCGCAGCTTGAATCGCCTACTCCTACCGTATGCCACATTGCCACGAAGGATTTAGCATTTCATACAAAACGCGCGGAGATACTTATAGTGGCTGCCGGTAAAGCAGGGCTTATACGCGGTGATATGATAAGAGAAGGGGCTATAGTTATAGACATAGGCATAAACCGTGTTCCAGTGCTTGATGAAAAAGGAAACCCTGTATTAAATGATAAGGGCAAGCCTAAGAAAAGAACTGTTGGTGATGTAGAATTTGAAGAAGCGGAAAAGGTATGCTCTTACATATCTCCGGTTCCCGGAGGCGTAGGCCCCTTGACAGTAGCGATGCTTATAAGAAATACCCTTGAGTGCGTTAAACTCCAACAATCCTAACCTGGTTAAAATTGACCGTTTTTAACCAGGTTAGAAATGGCTGTTTTTAACCTGGTTAGATCGGGCAGGGCAGGTTGGGCAGGTTGTAAAGTAAAAAGGAGAGAGGAGTTTTTTTGGCAAAAGAGATAAACGTTACTTTAAACGGGAAGAAGATAAAGGGACGCGCGGGCATTACTATTTTAGAACTTGCAAAGGAGCACGGCGTTGAGATACCCTCCCTCTGTTATCATTCAAAACTCCGGCCTATTGGGGCATGCCGGGTATGTGTTGTTGAAATAGAAGGTTCAAAGACGCTCGCTGGCTCCTGTTATACCCCTGTCCAGGAAGGGATGGTCATAAATACGCATTCGCCGAAAGTCATTGAGGCAAGAAAGATAATAATGGAACTGCTATTATCGAGCCACTCCGGCGATTGCCTATTCTGCTCTAAGGCGAACATATGCGAGCTTCGCAGGCTGGCAGCGGACTTAGGGGTTGCTATTTCACGGTTTAGGTCAAAGAAGAGATTTTATCCTCCGGAAGAAGGATGTCCGTGGATGTATCGTGATATGACCAAATGCATTCTATGCTACAGATGCATCTGGGCCTGCCGAGATCTGGCTAAAAAAAATGTGCTTTCTGTCGGCTATCGGGGGTTTAAAAATAAGGTTATCTGCGATTCTGACAAGCCGTTAGATAAAGAGGTATGCAAACTCTGCGAAGAGTGCATAAAGGTATGCCCTGTTGGCGCCTTGACAAAACCAGAGAAAAGATTTCATAAGCAAAAAGAAAAGCCGTTTATTATTAAAAATGAATAAGAAAAAAGGTATTTTAACTATATTAAAAGAACTGCAGCAGAAAGAGGCTCTTACAGAAGAGGCCCTCTTGAGAGTTTCAGAAGAGAGGAAGATCCCCCTTAATGAACTTTATGGTGTAGCGAGCTTTTATTCCTTTCTGGGCATAAAACCAAAAGCTAAATATACAATAAGATTGTGTAAAAGCATATCCTGCCATATGAAAAAGAGCTCAGAGATCCTGGAGGTTTTACAAGATAAACTTGGCATAGCGCCGGGTGAAGCTACAAAAGACGAGAAATTTTTCCTTGAACTGGTTAATTGCATCGGAGCCTGTGATATAGCGCCAGCCATGCTTATTAACGACAAGCCCTACGGAAACCTGAATAGCAAGAAAATAGCTGAGATAATAGATGGGTATAAATAAGATAGTTACAGAATATTTTGACCGCGTAGATCCTAAAGAGATTAAAACCTATATTGCCTGCGGGGGCCTTGAGGCTGTTAAAAAAGCGGTTGAGGAGATAGGCCCTGAAGGCGTTATAGAAATTATAAAAGAGTCTTCTCTCTTGGGCCGCGGAGGGGCAGGTTTTTCCGTAGGGAAAAAGTGGGAATTTACAAGTAATGCCAAGTCAAATGAGAAATACCTTATCTGCAATGCAGACGAAGGCGAAGTAGGAACATTTAAAGACAGGTATATTTTAGAGCACAACCCCTTTCTGGTTATAGAAGGCATAGCAATAGCATCATACGCTATCGGCGCAAAGAAGGCATTTATATATTTGAGACAGGAATACGCATATATGTTAGATATGATCGACAAGGCTATCAGGCAGCTAAAAGAGCGGATCGATAAGCTTATAGATTTAGAGATAAAAATTTATTCCGGGGCAGGCGCTTATGTCTGCGGAGAAGAGACAGCTTTGATAGAGTCGATAGAAGGAAGGCGCGGAGAGGCGAGGTTTCGTCCGCCCTATCCGCCGGCCGAAGGATTATGGGGAAAACCGACATCGGTCAACAATGTTGAGACACTGGCTAATATTCCAAAGATAATCTTAAACGGCGCAGACTGGTTTAATAAGATAGGCACAGAAAAAAGCAAGGGTACAAAACTATTTTCCGTATCAGGAGATGTGGCTAAGCCTGGAGTTTATGAGCTGGTCATGGGAAGTGAGCTTAGGGAACTATTGGAGTTGGCCGGGGCTAATGATACAAAGATGGTTTTAGTAGGCGGCGCGGCAGGTAAGATCATTACGGAGAAAGAATTGGATATAGCGGTCTCATATGAGACAGTGCTGGGTGCCGGCGCGGTTATAGTATTTAATAAGTCAAGGGGCGCTGTGGAAATAGCTTTTAAGACAATGGAGTTTTTCTATGACGAGTGCTGCGGAAAATGCGCCCCCTGCAGGGAAGGGACAATGGTAATGCTTGAGATCTTAGAAAGGCTTAATAATAAAAAGGCAGCCAAAGCAGATATTAAGAATATAGAGGCGCTTTCGAATACGATGAATATCACATCCTTATGCGGCTTAGGACAGACAGCGCCTAACGTAGTAGTAGATACACTTAAAAATTATAAGGATGAGTACTTAGCAGGATTACTTAAGGAGTTTTAGAAATGAAAATGATAACCAAACAGAAGGAATTCGCTGAGATAGAAAAGCAGATAAAAAACGCGAAAAAGATTTATCTTATAGGCTGTGGGACCTGCGCGACGATGTGTGAGACAGGAGGGAAAAACGAAGTCCTTCAAATGAAAAAGAAATTAGAGAATATAGGCAAAGAGATTACCGGCTGGATGGTAATTCCCACAGCATGCGACATATTGACAAAAGAAGCGATAAAGCAAGAGAAAAGGCCTATAAAAGAATCGGATTTAGTCATGGTTATGACCTGTGGCTTTGGGGTGCAGAGAGTAGCGGATCATGTGGATAAGCTTGTATTTCCCGCGCTGGATACTTTGTTTATCGGCAAGGAAGATGAAGAAGAGAGAGAATTCATCCAGGTGTGCGCGCAATGCGGTGAATGTGTGCTGGGTACAACAGCCGGGATCTGTCCCATCGTAAGCTGCCACAAGGGCCTTTTGAATGGCCCGTGTGGCGGAACAGATAAGGGAAAATGCGAAGTGGACAAGGAGAAGGATTGTGCCTGGGTCCTTATATATAATAGATTGAAAAAGCTTGATCGTCTTGATCTAATGGAAAAAAGGCAGGTGCCAAAAAATTATCAAAAGGTAGTCAAACCTGGTAAAATTAGGGTGAAAGAATGAAACCGCCATTCAGAGAAGTCTTAAATTCAAAGGATTTTATTATTACCGCTGAGATAGGCCCGCCTAAAGGCACAGACCTTAAGGATATGATTGAGCATATAGACCTGCTCAAGGATAGGGTAGATGCCTTAAACGTAACCGATAACCAGAGTTCTGTTATGCGTTATCCATCGGTGGGAGGATGTATCCTTATCAAGGAGCATAACGGTGAGCCCATTTTGCAGATGACATGCCGCGACAGGAACCGTATGGCTCTTCAGTCGGAACTTCTCTTTGCCTATTCAAGAGGGATAAGAAATGTACTGGCCTTAACCGGCGATGCCATAACAGTGGGCGACCACAAAGGCGCAAAGAGCGTCTTTGATCTCGATTCTGTTCAGCTTATAGATACTATCCGGCTTATGGAAAAGGGCAAAGACCTATCTGGTAATGAGCTTAAGGGCGAGTTCAGCCTTTGCGTAGGCGCCATAGTTACGCCTGAAGCAGATCCCATAGAGCCTCAAATAATAAAATTTAAAAATAAGATCAAGGCAGGAGCCGAGTTTATCCAGACCCAGGCTATATATGATCTCGATAAGTTTAGAAGTTTTATGGATATGGCGCGCGGTTTTAAAGCCGATACAAAGATCTTGGCAGGGATTGTCCTTCTTACATCAGCAGGTATGGCGAACTATATGAATGAGAATGTATCCGGAATTACTGTGCCCCAGAACCTTATTGATGAACTAAAAGCAGTCAATAAGGAAGACAGGCTCAAAAAAGGCATTGAGATAGCATCCCGGCTGATAAGAGCGATACACCAGGAGAAACTCTGCGATGGGGTCCATGTAATGGCTATAGGAAAAGAGAATATTGTCCCTGCAATATTAAATGAGTCAGGGCTTTGACCTACAGGATAATTCAGGTATACCTAATGATAATTCAACCATAATTTAGGGGGCATGTGTCCTCCTATTCCCCCCCCTTACCTATTTTAAATTTGACAATTAAAATTAACATAGTTCAGGGGACACAATACATAATTCTTAGTTCAGGGGACACAATACATAATTCTAATTGACGTCTTGTATAATTCAACTAATACTAACTTTTCATAATGAAATTATTTCCATGGCACGCATAGCAAGGGTTGTAGTTTCTGGATTTCCCCACCATGTTGTACAACGCGGTAATCGCAGACAGAAGGTCTTCTTTAGGGATGAGGACTATAAAGAATACCTGAGGCTCCTTGGTGAGCATTCCAGGCAATCGAGCCTTGACATCATAGCATATTGTCTTATGCCTAATCATGTTCACCTTATTGTAGTTCCAGCAAAAGCTGAAAGCCTCGCCAAAGCCATAGCTGAAACACACCGTAACTATACAAGGATGATTAACTTCAGAGAAAGGTGGCGTGGGTATCTATGGCAAGGACGGTTTAGTTCATATGTGCTTGACGAACAATATCTGCTATCTGCTACAAGATATATTCTTCTTAACCCCGTAAGGGCGAAAATTGTAGAAAGACCATGGGACTATAAATGGTCTAGCGCACAACATCATCTTAAAATAAAAACCGATCCCTTAATAAGCGAGAAATTTCTCAGCACACTAATAGATGACTGGAAGGAGTTCCTACAAGCTGAAGTGGAACAAAAGATTGTTAGTATGCTCAGATTGCATGAAGGAACCGGCAGACCATTAGGCAATGTAGCCTTCATAGAAAAGCTTGAAAAAATCCTAGGTAGATCCTTGAAAAAGAAGAAGCCAGGACCGAAAAACCCCCAGAATTCCAGACGAAAAAACAATAATAATTAAGTATTGTGTCCCAAGAAGTCCCTGCAGAATTCCCTGTGAGGTGTTTTTTAGTCAGCTTATCAAGCCAAAAAACGTTCAAAAAGATAAAGACAGTACTCCCCTATAAAGTCGCGCATTCAATTCTTTCTTCTCGCGCATGAGCGGTTTGATTACAAAAGGGCGGAGCAACCCCACCTATTTTAAATTTGACAATTTTAAGCATCTATTATAAGATATATAACATATGTTATAATATATAATAGTATAAGTAAACCATCATAAATATATATTTCTATCATTGGATTCACACGCGGCAAACCCCAAAAGAGCCTAACGATGAATAAGCGGAAAAACCTACCCACTATATTAGCTGTCGATGATGACGCGATAGTTATAGAGACAATTAAAGCTATTCTTGAGGATGATTTTGAAGTCTTATCTGCTTCTGGGGGTAAAGAGGCATTGGAGATAATAGCTAAAAGGCCTGTTGACCTTATTTTTCTGGATATCAGTATGCCTGATATGGATGGCATGGATGTTTTGCGCGAGATTAAGGAATATGACGAAAACCTGTCTGTAGTAATGGTTACTGCTACAGACAGTGCAAAGGCAGCTGTCAAAGCAATGCGGTTGGGCGCGAGCGGGTATATCACAAAACCTTTTGATCCCGATGAGGTGGCTGCTGTAGCAAATAGAACCATGGAAAGGGTAAAGCTGTTTAAAGAGCTGGCATATCTTCGCTCTCAGAGAAAAGATATTAAGTTTGACAACATTATAGGCAAAAGCAGGAAGATGGAAGATGCCTACAGGATAGTGGAGAAGGTGGCTAAAAATAATTCTACGGTTTTTATTTCAGGCGGAAGCGGAACTGGGAAGGAATTGATTGCGCGAGCCATACATTTCAATAGCTTAAGGGCACAGAAACCTTTTGTGGTTGTTGATTGCGCCAGCATTCCGCCAAGCTTAATAGAGAGTGAGCTGTTCGGGCATGAGAAAGGGGCCTTTACGGATGCTATTAATCAGAAGATAGGCATGTTTGAACTGGCTGATGAGGGCACTCTGTTTTTAGATGAGATATCTGACCTGAAGATTGATATGCAGGCAAAACTATTAAGGGCGCTTGAGGAGAGAGAGATAAAAAGATTAGGCTCAACCAGGATAATAAAAGTAGATGTAAGGGTGGTATCCGCTACCAATATTGATATTGTAAAAGCAATGGATGAGGGAAGATTCAGGCAGGATCTCTATTACCGCCTGAACGTTGTACCTGTTGATCTGCCGTTATTAAGAGAGCGCAAAGATGACATACCTTTATTAGCAGAACATTTTTTAAGGATTTACAACCAGTCATTCAAGAGAAACGTAGGAGGTTTTACCAGAGAGGCTGTCGAATGCCTTATGGATTATGATTGGCCTGGCAACGTAAGAGAGCTTAAAAATATAATAGAGCGCTTAGTAGTCTTAAAAGATGACGGTATTATTACAGTTCAGGATTTACCTTTTGATATATTCGTAAAGAACAGCTTGAAGAAAGATTTTAAATCAGAAGGCTCGCTAAAAGAGGCACGCAAGGATTTTGAAAAACAATATATAGAGGTTATTTTGAGCATGGTTGGCGGCAACCAGACTGAGGCAGCCAGGATCTTAGGTATTCACCGCAACGCGCTCTTTAATAAGATGAAGAATTTAGGGCTTAAGGAATGAGATTCGCGATAAACCTGTTGTCTGCTGTGCTGATTAGCGCGGCGGTCTCACCTGCGATAGCAGGCGAAACCCAGCCCGGAGTAGTTGAGCTTGGCAATATAATAGTAGCTGTCAGAAGGGTCCCCGTAGGAATAGCTGATGTATCTGAGAATGTCACGGTCATAGGTGAAGATGAGATAAAAAAGCTCCCGGCACGAAACCTTGGCGAGGCATTAAACTATATACCCGGTGTATATATTCAGCCGACTCAAGGATTCGGCCGCGCAAGCTCTGTAAGCATACAAGGTTCTGATTCCCGCCATGTAAGGGTCATGATTGACGGCATACCATTGAATTCCCAGGCTTCAGGCCAGGTAAATCCCTCTAAATTTCCCATAGAAAACATATCGAGAATAGAAGTAGTCAAAGGTGCGGCTTCAAGCGCCTGGGGATCCGGTTTAGGCGGTGTAATCAATATTATTACCAAAGATACAGGAGATACTACAATTCCCAAAGGCAGGATCACAGGTTCTTTCGCGGAATTAAGGACCAAGCGAGAAAGTTTTGAGCTTTCTGGAAAGGTATCTGATCTTGGATATTATGTCTCATCCAGCCATATGGAGTCAGGGGGTGAAGGCCCAAGAGATGATGTGTTGGAGAAGAAGGCCTTTGGCAAGCTCTCTTATAATTTAAAAGAGTTAGGCGGCTTGGCCGCCTCTTTCGGTTATTCAAACGGTGATGTTAATACAGGTGAAGACGTATTTGGCGGCTGGGCAGCTCAGCCTTATATGTGCCAATACGGAAAGGTGAGCTGGGGCAAAGGATTTGGAGATACTGAAATAAAATTAGATTTAAAATATTCCCGCCAGCATATTATTACAAAATTTTATTTTGAGGTAAATAATAATGACCCCTATGCTATAGTAAGGAGTAAGGACGTTCATTACCAGGCAAGCCTTACTACAACTCTCCGGCCAAGAGACAAGGATCTTTTGGTTATAGGCACTGACTTTGATTGGGATATATTAAAATCCACATATATGCCGGACGCGAAAAAGCTTAATCTGCAGGCGCCCTATGCTAATTATACATTGAAGATAGAGCCCTATGATATCAATCTTGGCCTGCGCTATGACAGAAACAGCGAGTTTGGCCAGGATGTAAGTCCATCGCTTGGCGCTGTATATCATTTGGAGGATATGCCGGACACCTTAATCAGGGCTAACGTATCGCGCGCTTTCAACGCCCCGCCGCTTCTATGGAAACATATCGAAAGAGACCTAAGCGGCATATCTGTTAATCCGGATATCAAGCCTGAACGGGCCTGGGTGTATGAGCTGGGTGTTGAGAGCAGGCCAATACCCGAATACTGGTTTAAGGTCTCTGTGTACAGGTCAGATGTATCTGATGCTATTGCTCTTGACAGGACAGCTCTTCAATACAGGAATTTTCAGAAATTCAGAAGACAGGGCGTTGAGGCAGAGACGAGAATAGGCCCTTATGAAGGTTTAAGCCTCTTTGGTTCAGGCGCATTTAATGATATTGAAGACCGCTCATCAGGGCGGCCTGTAAGAGCTGATGCGGACAGCCCCAGGCAGAGTTTTGATTTAGGCCTTGATTATAAGAATGAATGCGGGTTTGGGCTTTTTGTTAAAGGCTGTTATGAGCGCTGGAACAGGCCTCCTTCTTTTGAATCAAAAGACAGAAGGTTTCTCTTTGACTTAAAAGCCACGCAGAATATAAAAAATCTTATCCTATTTTTTAACGTATACAATATTACCAATACGCGCTGGATCATAGATGTTGATGGCTATCCTGTTCCGGAGAGATATTTTGAGGCAGGAGCTGAGATAGAATGGTAATTGCACAAAAATACGGGACTGCACAGTTTTTAGTGCAAAGAATGCCTGTCAGGCTGTCCCCTG
>JBDRAM010000034.1:0-23179 GCA_043823785.1 Candidatus Omnitrophota bacterium | reverse complement strand
GGTCTTGCTAACAGGGGTATTACTTTGCGATAATTTGCTATAGCTGGTTATGGTTTTGTTAGTAGCTGAAAGGGATGATTCTTTAAGCTTAAGCTCCGCGGCAAGCCCTTTAATGCGTTGCGTTAATTCATCCCTGCATGGATCGAGTTTTGAGTTTATCAACCTTACGTTCTCGTCCATATCTTCTTTGGCAAATTTTAACTTATTTTTGAGACTGCTTATCTGCTCACTTAAGATCCTGTTCCTGTTGCCAAAATCCGCCTTAAGGGTATTTATCTGTTCGTCAACTTTGGATTTCTGTTCGAGAATATTTGCGAATGCAGGGTCTTTGCTGAGCACCTCGTTGGTTATCTCTTCTTCTGTGCGAAATTCGAACGGACGTTGGCATCCTGTAAGCATTAACAGCATGACAGCGGCCGTAAACCTTGCAGCAACTTTGTAAGATATCCGGCATCCTAAGCTATGCGTTAAAATCAATGTCAATTAGACCACCTTCCTCTTACGCCATATTCGTGGTTTATCTGCTAAAGTTTTACATGGAAACGTTATGCGGTTTTAGAGACGTGCTTTTCCTCAGAGTTTATGGACTGCTGCTTTGTTGATACCGCATCCTGAGACTGGGGCTCTTTGTAAGTATATATCTCACCCTTATAATTTCTTATGGTAAACTCGCCCTTTGACTGGGTAATAATATAATTTGGAGCGATCGGGATCTTGCCGCCGCCGCCTGGGGCATCTATAACATATGTCGGTATGGCGTAACCCGATGTATGGCCCCTGAGCTTCTCCATGATATTTATGCCAGTGCTAATAGAGGTTCTAAAATGGCTTGTACCCCTTACAGGGTCACACTGATATATATAATAGGGCCTTACCCTTATCTTTATAAGCTCATGCATCAGTCTCTTCATGATAGAAGGTTTATCATTTATCCCTTTAAGCAATACTGTCTGTGAACCCAATACAAAACCATTATCAGAAAGCGTATTGCAGGCAGCCTTCACTTCCTTTGTAACCTCTTTAGGGTGATTAAAATGAAGGCTCATCCATATGGGCGCGTATTTCTTAAGCATATCTATCAGTTGCGGCGTGATCCTCATAGGCATTGTTACGGGAACGCGGCTTCCTATTCGTAAAAGTTCGACATGAGGTATATCTCTTAATGTCTTCAGGATATGCTCAAGCTTATCATCATCAAGCATAAGAGGGTCACCTCCCGATATAAGAACGTCTCTTATCTTTCGGTTGGATTTTATATATTCATACGCTTTCTCAAGGTTGCCGTTTGTTATAACCCTCTCCTTTGTTCCTACCATCCTGCGCCTGGTGCAGTGGCGGCAATAGGAAGAGCAAAGGTCTGTTGCCAAAAGAAGTATTCTGTCAGGATAACGGTGCACAAGGTCAGTTACAGGCGAATCCTTATCTTCTCCGCAAGGGTCCAGCATGTCAGTCGCGTCTATATGGAATTCATCGGATAAAGGCACTACCTGCCTTCTTATGGGGCACTTAGGATTATCGGGATCTATAAGCATGGCCCAGTAGGGAGTAATGGCCATCGACAGCCTGCCCCTTGCCTTAGCAATGCCCATCTCTTCTTCTTCTGTTATATTCATTAATGCTTTTATCTGTTCAAGGCCGGTAATGCGCATCTTAACCTGCCACTTCCAGTCATCCCAATCGCTACCAGCAACTTCCCCCCAAAGTATGCTGCGCCTATTACCGCTTAGCGACATCTTTTGCCTCCTTTTTCTCTGCAAGATATCATATCTCCAGCAGGTTCAATGTAGGTTTTAGTAGTAATATTAGATAAAGATTCTTTATATCTTGACACAGCAAGATCTATAATAGTTCCTACAAGTTTATTATAACTCATTCCAACTGCTTTTGCGATAACTGGAAAATTACTTTCGCTTGGATCAAGGCCAGGTAGAGGATTCACCTCAAGAACATACGGAACATTATCCCTGCTTAATCTTATATCTACTCTGGAAAAATCCTTACAGCCTATAAGCATATGTGCTTTATAGGCTGTATCCTTTACCTTTTTCGCTATATCTTCATCAAGCCTGCCGGGACAATAAAAAGACGGGGTAAGGCCCATAGCAACATTTCCCTGATACTCCTTCATGCGCCAGGAATAGAAATACTCCCCCGAAACTTTGCAATTTGAAAAATCTATTTCTAATATAGGCAGGTCGACAAATTCATTATTACCAAGCACCGCGACTGTCAACTCTTTGCCATCTATAAATTCTTCTACAATAGCCTCCTTATTATAGGAGCTTGTGATTCTTGCTATCTCTTCAAGCGCTCTTTCCCTATTATAAACCACGCTATCTTTTGTTATGCCTTTCGCGGAACCTTCACCATTGGGCTTGACGATTAAAGGGAAGGTGAGATCTTTTCTTAGCGGCATGGACTTATCTCTGATATGCTGGAACCGCGGCGTAGGTATCCTCTGCTGGATAAAAAGTCTTTTGGCGCAAGCCTTGTCTAAAGATAATGCCAACGGTAAAACTCCGGAACCTGTATAGGGAATACCAAGATAATCAAGCAGCGCGGGAACCTGCGATTCTCTGCTGGGGCCATTAATACCTTCGGCTATATTAAACGCGATATCAGGAAGTTCTGCCATAAGTTTATCTACTATCTGGCTATCTGCCTCAACCAGGCTTACAGCGTGCCCGTTTGCTCTTATAGCAGAGGCTATAGACTCAACCGTCTCGGTACTGTCAAACTCCGAATAGTAATCATCCGGCAGGTTTTCTGCCTTTGGGTCCTTCTTAAGATTATAGATCAATACGATCTTCATTATAATCCATACCTCTTAATAGCAGCGTCTAATATGTCCAGCACCATCCTGTTGTATCCAACACCAAGATAGTTTCCCACAATACCAAAGACATCTTCTGTAGATAAGGAAGGCAGGGGATTAATCTCAAGCACATAGGGATCGCCTTTCTTGTCTATTCTAATATCGACCCGAGCGAAATCAAGGCATTCTGTAGCATTGAAAGTTTCTATTGCCAGGTCCTGAAGCTGCTTCTGCAATTTTTTAGGCGCGGGTGATGGGCACACATATTTTAAAATATCTGAATGTATAAGCGCGAATGTATAGAATAGATTATCGAGCTCTAATTTTCCTTCTATCTCTATCTGAACCGGAGGCAAGGGTCTGGGATTTTTATTGCCTATTATGCCTACGGTAAACTCTTCACCTGATATGAACTGCTCCGCGAGAGCTGACTGTTTATACTTTTGCACTACCCATTCGGACTGCCGCTTGAGGCCATTCTTATCATTGACCATGGAGTTTTCATTAAGACCTTTACTTGAGCCTTCAAATCGCGGCTTTACTATCATCGGAAAATTGAAATCTATCCCGTTAAGATTATTAGGATCCTTGATCTCTATGTAATCCGGGGTAGGTATTCCATGCGCCTTTAGGATCTTTTTGGTTATGATCTTATCCAGCGTAATGCCCTGAGAAAGCGCGTCTGCCCCGACAAAGGGTATACCTTTATATTCAAGCAGCATCGGCACCTGCGACTCTCTATTTCTGCCATGTATGCCTTCGCATATATTGAATACTATGTCGACTTTAAGATTATCGAGATCTTCAAGCACATTATTAATATTGCCTATCTTTACTATGGTGTGGCCGCCTGATTCTATAGCGTCAGCTATTACATCGACGGTGCCAGGATGGTCAAATTCGGCATTTACGTCGGGGGGATCTCCGGGCTTAAATATATAATCTGTCCTTAGGTCGTATGTAAGCCCTACTATTTTTTTGATCTTTTTAGTCATTGGCTGGATTTATCACAACACCAGATCCGCTTTTAACAGTCAGCGCGAAGTTGGTGTGTGAATAAAATAATAAGGGACTCCACCGCTTAAAGTTAGAGCCCCTTATTATTTTGTTTTTCAATTTTTACATTCTTCCCTTGATCTTTTGAAAGCTATCTTTTCTTTGCCTTATCTACAATATCTTCTACTAACTTACCCGCGACGTCCTTGCAGCCTAATCCGAAAGCAAGCCCTAAAGCAAGCCCTGTCGCCGCAAGCACAATATTTATCACGTTGAGTATTATCTGCGTCTGTATCTTGAGCTGCTGCAGTGCCATTACAGATGCAAATATGATTACCACGATTTGGGTTATCTGGCCAAGCAATCTAGATTGAACGATGCCGGCATTGCTTGCCGCTGTCCTTATAACTGTGCTCAGCAGGGTGGCCGTAAACATTCCCAGCACAAGGATAAATATCGCGACAATGATATTTGGTATATACCCTACCACAGTGTTGAGCACCTCCGCGGCAACCGTCCACTGCAGCGCGTTCAGCGCTGTGATCATGATTGTGAGAATAACTATCCAGTATACCAGCACACCCATCAATTCAGAAAGAGTGTACTTGATGCCCCCCTTAGCCAGAAAGTTGCTTGTCCCGGATTTCTCCGCAAGAGTATCGAGCCTGACAAGTTTCAAACCCCTTACGATTATTGTCTCTATAACCTTTGCCAACAGCCATCCACCGATAAGTATAATAAGTACGCCAACAAGCTTTGGGATGAAACCTCCGACCCTAGTCAGCATCTCTCTAACCGACTCCATTACTACATAAGTCCAGTCCATATATCCACCTCCCTTCAATTTTTACCTACAAAAAAATTTTAACATAAATAAAATTCATTGTCAAGTAAGCAATACAAGATTGCTGAAAAACCTTAAAGCATAGAGCAATCTCTTGATTGCAGAGATTAACTTAGATTACAGAGATTCATTATCGTTGATAAAATCTTAGTAATCTTCAATAATCTCGGTAATCAGAGGTTGCTGGAGTGGTTTTTATGAATATTTCAGCAACCTCAATACAATATATTATAAAAAATAGTATAGCTTAGTATTTATAATCACGATTTCGCGAGCTTCACTAATAGAGGCATGATGTCCACGCCTTCTATCTCACCTATTGTACCGCTCTTGACGCTCTTCTCCGAGTAAGATGATATGCCGTCAAAATCTATTCCTTCTGTCGCTGCCATCAAAGGAACCGGATCGTCAGAATGGGCCTTCATTATGCAAGGCGTTGAATGGTCCGCAGTAACCGCTATGACCGTATTTTTTAGATCTATTTTTGGCAAAAGTTTCCCAAAGAAAAATTTATCTATGGCCTCTATGGATGCTATCTTTCCATCGATATCTCCGTCATGAGCAGGTTCATCAGGCCCTTTGAGGTGTATATAAAGGCCGTCATATGCATTCATAGCTTCTATTACCTTGTCTGCCCGAAAGCCATAATCTTTTTCAAGATCCCCTGACGGTAAAGGTATAGATACTATATCCATCCCGGTCAAAAGGGCGATACCCTTCTCAACAGGCATCTCGACAAAGCATCCGAATTTCATATCAAAAAGATTATTCATGCTTTCAAATTTCGGGAGGCTGCTTCCGGCATCTCTTGAGAGTATAACATTCGCGGGAAGCTTTCCTTCGCTGGTTCTCTTTTTATTGACCTTTGATTTATTGAGTAGAGCGCGGGACTTTTTTGTAAACTCATTTGTCAATTGCGCAGACAGTATCGCCGCTTGGTCTTTGGCAAACTCTTCTGTAGGTTCCGCTTTAAGTAATATCTTATCAAACTCAGGGAGAGCAACGCCAAAAGCGCCTTCTTTAGCATACGCGGGATCGGTATTGGTCACCTCTCCGGAGAGCTTTCTTCCGCCTCCGTATATAACCAATATTCCTCTATGGCCGATTGTATTCCTAAAAGAAAAAGTCGCAGGGAGATCAAGCTTCACGCCTTTGTTTATCTCGTCCGCCAATGCGGTTGCCTCTTCGGTAGTAAGGTTCCTGCCTACCCTGCGGTCTTTTATCTTATCGGAATTCCCATCTTCCATCGTCGCGAAATTTACACGAAACGCCAAATCGCCATCATCCACCTTAAGCCCTTCAGCATATGATTCCAGAGGGCCTCTTCCGGTATAATACCTGTGGGCGTCATATCCTAATATACTTATTACGGCAATGTCTGACTCAGGGGCAATGCCTTTTCCTACGGTATAAACCGAGCCTGCTTTTGATTTTTTTGCCAGCATATCCATGTTTGGCGTACTTGCGGCTTCAAGCGGAGTCTTATTGCCTATCTGCGGCGTGGGAAGATCGCCTAAGCCATCCAGCACAATATAGAGTATCTTCTTCATGTTTGAGCTCTCCTTTAAATACTTAAAGAGAAAAGGGTAACCTCATATTTCAAAAACAGGTTACCCTTCAAACTTATATTAAATTAGATATATTACTTCTTCTCCTCTTCCTTCTTGCACTCTTCCTTGCTTTCTTCTTTCTTAGCTGCTAAAGAATCTTTTATCTCGGATACGCCGGCAATTACCGCAATAAGGCCGCCCATTGCCAGAATGATCATAGCCAAAAACTGCAAGCCTAATACAAACGCTTCATTCCATAGGAATATAAGCATAATACCTACTACTATAGCGGCTGTGCCTCCAATAATACTTACTATCTTACCCATCTCCAACACCTCCTTATTGATCTTTGGTCAGTGAAAAAATTATATCAACCCTTACCTGAAACGTCAAGTGAAATCTTTAGTAAACGAAGATCCCAATCCTCGCAGGACCGCTCTCAAAACTCGCCAGCTTAGGTTTTGCTCGCTTGGCGAAAATTCTCGCTCTTCCGCCTTCGGCGGAAACCGTGCCCGCTCGCCCCGTACAAAATTTAAAAATATCTATGTTTGCTGAATAAAAAGTTTCTACTACATATTAAGTTAACACCTACTAAGCATTTTCCTTAAATTTAGTACGGGGCTCGAATTTTCAACATCCTGCTCCGGATTGGGCTCTTCGTCGGCCTTTAAAAATTGCGTAATTTTCCCTTGCCTTCCACGCTATGTTGTAGTATAATATGTTTTGTTAATAAAAACCTAAACTAAACCCCTGGCAAGCAAGTCAGGGGTTTAGTTATTTACCATGAAAATAACTAATATTCTACTAAAATCTACTGTCATCATATCCCTGTTTCTAAACAATGCGGGGCAAGCCTGTGCTTTAAGGCCTCCTGCTTCAGATTCTAATCCCAAAGCAGTAATCGCAAGCCTTACCCCTGCTTCTGATTCAGAAAAAGAAGGCAATATAGATCCTAAAAAACTACTTAGCATTCTTGGAAGGCCGAAAGAGACTGCGGTCATAGGCATGACAAATGCATTGGCTTCTGACGGTAAAAAATATATTTCAAGCAGAGCTTTAAAGCTTTTCTATCCAGCTTCGGGGTGGGACATGTCAGCAGTAATTGTAGCCCTTCTACTTATAGACAAGGATGCCATAGATTATGCGGAGTTGTATATGGTAGATGTGTCCGTATCTGTAGACTCGACAATAAAGAGTGCGGATAAGATAAGACCCTTTGTTGAGGACTTTGAAGTCAAAAAAGAAGAAGGCACAGCTATAATATCAATGAGATACAAAGGCAGGCCGATAACCATGAGCTTCTACTATGGCGATGATGAAGAGGTTATAAAAAAGCTTCCGAAAGATATGAACCTATTATACTATCACGCGCATGGTATCGGAGGCTATATGCCTAATGTCTTCAGGCCTATATGGGAGGCGTTTATAAAACACTGTGAGGTGCCGGTTGTTATATTCTCATATGCCTTTCCAGAGCCGCTGATTGAACTGACAGCGGATTGGGAATACCGTACTCGCGAGCAGTTCGACAGGTGGCACACTGTTATACCTATGTATTCTGGGGGAGTAGCATTTGGCCTTGAGCCGCCAGTAGATTTAGAGTTGATAAAGAATGTCTGGGACGGTTTTCCCATTAAACATGAAGAATATGCTACTGATATAAGAATACCCACTGAAAATATCGATAAGCTAATTATCCAAAGGAGCCTGAAAAAACTAAGTAAACCTGTTGATGGACTACATGATAGAGACAGGGAACTTCTTATAGCATTTTTTAAAAGAGATACTCTCGCATTCGATGAGTGGATCGGCCTTCAACAGCATATATTTCCCATAAGAGATTACTTCGATTTTATACACCATCCTTCAGGCCTGCACAGAGAGATCTCGATGCATGGTGTAGCCGCGAACCTAAGGCATTATGGTATTGACTTAGACCAGCCCCCGGAACAAAGACTAAAGCAACTCAAGGATAAGATCAAAGACAGGAGATTATCTGTTGCTGAAAAGACAAGCCTGCTCAGGGCATTATTGTTTGTAGGGGGCGATATAGATGCTTCAAGCATAGCTGATATTTATGAAAGTGCCGATTCCCGTAATGAAATATCTCAAATTGAAATGGCATTTTTAGGATCTCAAAAAAATCTTTCCGGCCTGCACTCTCGAGTTTATGATGAACTTGCGCGCAGGGTAATAAAAGCCGGCTATGGCAGAGCCATAAGACATTATATAAAACTTTTTATGGAAATGAGCGAGCTGGAACGGGAAGATGTCTTTAAAAAGCACCCTAAAGCAAGGAAACGGTTATTCATCGGGGGCTTTCTTATGCTTTGTGATTATATCAGGAATAAAGGCATAAATTTCGATTCTTATATGGGGAGTATACAGATTGCAGACTGGCTTGCCCAAATAGATCTGGATAGAACATTAAAGTATGCGGTTGGGATTTTAGCAACGTCGAGTATTTTTACAACTATAGGGCCTAAAAATTCAAAATCAGCAAAATGGCCTATGATATACGCGCTCAATAATCAGATCACGAAAAAGACTAAATTAACAAAAAACCAAAAGAGAACGCTTGATTTTATAATGTCAAGAAGATGGCCGATAAGATTAAGTGAACGAAAACTGCAAAAACATATAAGATACCGTGGCAACGCCGAGCTTTACAACCATCTTTATAGAATATTTAAAGATAGTCCCGCGGCTAAGAATATTATAGACTGTATGAGAATAACGCCCAGGCACCTCTTTCTCTTTCCTTATATGAAAGAGTGGGCATATATGGATGTAGCGATGCCTGTTATGAATGAGCAGACTATCTCACAGCCGAGGACCGTGGTCGACATGTTAAGCCCTCTGGAATTAAAAGAGGGTGATTCTGTCCTGGAAATAGGCACAGGCACAGGCTGGAATGCGGCAATAATGTCGCGCCAGGTAGGTGAAAGCGGACATATATATTCTGTTGAGATAGACAGGGAATTGGCAGAATTTGCAGTAGAGAACCTTGGAAGACTAAATATTGGAAATGTTACGGTATATGGCGGAGAAGACGGCAGCATGGGTCTGCCTGAAAAAGTCCCTTTTGACGCGATTATATTTACCTGCGGAGTCCCGATTCCTATGGACCCTGATGCGGGCCTTGATAGATTTAAAATCTTTACTGAAGATATAGGAAGACAGCTTAAAATAGGCGGCAGGATGGTTTTTCCTTTAACTTTCGAAAGCGGCGAAGGCATTATAGAGCTTGGCATAAAAAAGTCTGAAGATGAATGGGAAACAAAGCCTATCGGGCCTGTAAAATTTGTGCCTATGAAAGGAAGGTACGGCCATGGCTCTCATATTAAACGGGTAGAGAGCATGGAGCCGGGCAGCAGCCGGCCTTTAAGCTTTCAGGGCAATAAAAATATCATTGCCGCTATAGGAGTCAGCGCGTAAAAAAATATTGACATTATCTAGGTTTTAGGGAATAATATACGCCATGAATAATTCAATATCTGTTTCGCTTACTAAAAATGAGATTATCTCAAGTAAAACCGCTACAGCCATAATAGGTGTGGTGAGCTTTGTTTTACTTACCACCCTGGGAGCATATGTATATATACCGCTCGGGTTTACGCCTGTGCCTATTACCCTGCAGACATTCTTTGTCATTCTCTCGGGCGCTATCCTGGGAAAAAAGTTCGGCGCTATCTCTCAGATATCTTATATAGCGCTGGGAGCAACAGGGCTTCCTATGTTTTTATCCGGAAGCTTTGGGTTGGCATATCTTTTGGGGCCTACGGGAGGATATATATTAGGATTCGTAGCAGCTTCTTACGCGATCGGAAAACTCCTGCGAAATAATGATTCTCTTGTCTCTATTGTTACTGCTTTGATTATAGGCGAAGCTATTATACTCTCACTTGGCGCAGGCTGGCTTATGGCGGGCTTGCGCTTTAGCTTATCTAACGCTTTTTATCTCGGGGTACTTCCGTTTATTCCGGGAGATATCATAAAAATAATAGTCGCTTCTCTTATCTGCAAAAAATATCTTAAGCGGGCAAAGTTTCTTTTCTGCTAAACTCTCTCAACTCTCAACTCTCAACTATAAACTACAGCTTATATCCTATCTTCCTCAAGAACTCCCTTCTCGTTCCTACGTCTTCTTCTTTCTCAATACCTTTCGGAGAAGAACCGTCTATTACGCCTATTATTCCCCTTCCCTGAGCTGTCTCTGCTACAATAACCTCAACCGGATTGGCAGTAGCGCAGTATATGTTGCAAACCTCCGCTACTTCCTTTACCCTTCTCAATACGTTTATAGGAAAAGCCTCTTTCATGATTATGACAAAAGAGTGGCCGGCGCCTATATTAAAAGCGTTCTCCTGCGCAAGCTTCTTTAGTTCTTCATCATTTCCTTCTGAGCGTACCAGGCACGGACCCGACGCCTCGCAGAATGCCAGGCCAAATCTCATATTCGGTACAGAATTCACCATAGCCTCATACAGGTCTTCCGCTGATTTTATAAAATGCGCGTGGCCTATTATGATATTCGTATCTTTGAGGCTTTTTATCTTAACCATCTTGGTATCCATTATCTCTTCCTCCGATTGGTCAATTTGAATAAGAAAAGAAAAAGAGGACAGCGCCCTAATTCTTTCTAAGCAGCGGAGGTTTAAACTTACGCTGCTTATATAGGTAATTATAAATTAAAGCACTGTCCCCTTTTGATCTGTAAACTATTCAGTAACCTTTATCGCTTCTACCGGACAGCTTGCCGCGACCTCATTTAAGTCGCAATCAGCAGAGGCATCCTTGACGCGGGCTATGTTGCTATCATCTACCTCGAAAACTTCCGGGCAGGTGCTTGAGCACAATCCGCAACCAGTACAAAGCGATTCATCAACCGTTATCACTGCCATTTTTTGTTCCTCCATATTTTTGTGATTTCGTATATCGTATGTCGTTAAATGTTTTATGCGATATACGATATGCTATATACGATATACGAGGTTATTACTTTACCGCGCTTTCAATAACATCGCGTGAAATACGATGCCCTCTATCCTTTATCATACCGTCTTTGCCTACCACTATAATAGTCGGCACTCCCCTTATTTCATATTTATTACCAATAGAACCATCTTCATCAACCAAGACCGTGTAGGGAATCTGGTGTTTCTGCGCAAACTTTTCTGTATTGGCCGTGGATTCATTGACATATATTGCTAATACCTGAAGATCCTTATCTTTATACTCATTATATATATCCTTTAGCTCCGGTATAATAGTAACGCAGTGCGGGCACCATGTGGTGGTAAAATCCAGCAGCAGCGCTTTCTTCCCGGAAAAATCACTCAAGGATACGCTATTTCCGTTAAGATCGTTAAGCGTAAAATCCAAGGCCTGCTCTTGGCCCGCTGTCTTCTCAGTAGCAGAACTCATTCCGCATGCTGCAAGCAGGAATGACAAGCAGGTAAAAACAATGACATGCGTTGCTGCTCTTTTCATCATACCTAACATCTCCTTGTATAATATGTTAACGAACCTGGTCAGGTAATTAGGTTAGGGTCAGGATGCCTGTTTAGTGTTTGGGTCAAGTAGTTTGTATGTTTTTATATTTTGACCAACTACCTAACCTGACTACTATACCGGCTTCCTGACCCTTACCCAACAACATGACCTTTCGTTTTCACTTTAAAACCTCCTTATAGCTGTTATTATAAAATATAGGGCGCCTGCTATCAACACAACACCGAAGGCCTTCTTTATCGCGTTAAGCCATTTTCCTGATTTTGGTAAAGATGACGCCAGCCCCGCAAAGGTACCTATGACCATAAGAAGCAGCCCCATGCCAAAGGCAAATGTAAAAAGGAGTGTCATGCCTAAAAGTATATTCTGCTTGCTGCCCACAAAGACAAGTACCGCGCCCAGCGCCGGCGCTGTGCACGGACCTACTATAAGGCCTGCGGACAAACCTACTAGGAATGCCCCGAAGGCCCCTTTTCTCTTAGACAGAGAGCCGCTTGACTTAAGAAAAGCCGGTATTGGTAACGTAAAGATATCAAGCATTGAAAGCCCGAGAGCGAGAAATATTATGCCTACAATAAGGTGTGTCCATGGATTCGCGGATATCTCTCCGAAAAGCCTGCCGCCCAATGCCGCAAACGCTCCCAGGCACGAGTATATGACTGCTATGCCCAGCACATAAAAGAAAGAAAGAATAAAGCCTCTTCTTTTGCTGCCGGCTGACGCGGCACCTATATAACTCGCGGTTATAGGTATGAGCGGATATACACAAGGGGTAAAGCTGGATAAGACCCCGCCTAAAAATACCAGCAGATAACTAAGCAGGGATATCTCTTTCAGGTTTACTTCGGTATATGATATCAGCCATTCCATCATTATAATGCCACCACATCGCCTTCGCGGAAAAGCCCAAGCACAAGAAGCATATGCTCTCTTATAAGGCGAGTAATAAGAAAATTGTGCTTTATATGCATTGTCCCGTTATGGGCCAGTCTTTTAGCAAAGGCCGCGTTTTGTAGAAGCTGCCTTATTTTTACAGCAGCCCCTTCCGGGGAATAACAAAGAAGGCCGCTGTACTTATTCTTTATCTGCAAAGGTATGCCGCCTACCGCAGATGCCACAACAGGCTTGCCTTTCCATAGCGCTTCGGTAACAGTAAGTGCAAAGCCTTCCTTAAGAGACTTCTGGACTATAACTGAAGCGGCACGCTGCAGGGCATTTACATCTGTGTCATTATCTTCGGGAGAAATAAGTAATATATGCACATCATCGACACCCTTGGCCCTGTCTTTTACCTCCCCGAGAACTTTATCGGTTTCAGGATCATCAGCTGCTTTGTTTCCGACAAGGACGAGCTGAGCATCTACATATTTTTTTACTAATTTAAAAGCATCTATAACGCCTACCGGGTCTTTCAGATAATCGTATCTTGATACCTGTGATACTATAGGTTTATCTCTGCTTATGCCATATTTATCGAGCACGCTGTCTATTTCCTGTTTGCTTAAACTTTTGTTTTTATCGCTCAAGGGGTCTATCGCGGGACAGATCAAAAACTGCGGTATGCTGAGCGTATGAGTAAATTTCGGGCTTGAAAAAATCGAAGCGTCATACCCTTCTACAAATGTAGAGATAAAATCCCATACCCTCTCATCCGGCGAAGACGCGTCTATGTGGCACCTCCAGACCCACTTTACGTTCTTGAACCTTTTCTTGTTCTGTATAAGCCCTATCGGCTGGGGGTCATGGACAAATACCACATCTCCTTTTATTTTTGTGCTCGCGACATATTTTCTGGCTGTCTCAAGATATATATCAAAATCCTCATCTGATATCATCTCAGTCCTTCCATGTATAGCATTATGGAATTTTTTTGTTACATTATAAAAATCCGGGTTGCCTTCTATTATATCCCATTCTATATTTACCCCCAGCTCCTTCATAAGCGGCACTATGCGGTTAAGCATCTCTGCTACTCCGCCGCCAACCCGGGTAGAATTTATATGCTGTATCTTCTTACCCTTAAGATGCGAGGCCAGTAATTTTAGTTCATCTATAGTGCTCTCGCCAACAATAGGTATATAATCCTTTAGCGTAGGTGCCTTTTCTTTAGTTTTTGCCATTTTCTGATTTCCATTCTGGGCTGTTGGTTATAATATCAATTACGTGTTTTCTTAGGCCTTCCAATGTGTAAGTATAGGGATCAAAATGCTCAAGTTTTGACGCGAGAGAAGGATAGCCCAAGCTGGTATCTATCCAGTAGGAAAAATCATTAATGCCTTTCTCGAGCCTTAAGCGAGCGCTGAATATATGAAAATCCACGGACCGTATGCTCACCTTTTTAAGGCACTCTACCATCTCTCTTAAATTTTTTGCCGCGTAAGACGTAGGTATGACAAAACTTCTCGATTTTGTAAAGTCAAATTCCTTGCCGGGCGGTGCGTTGCGTATCTCTTTTGCATCAAAGAGAAAACACTCGATGATCTCAATAAGCTTCTCTCTTAGCTGCCTTATTCTATAGAACTGGCATATATCTATGCTGCCCAAGCGTTCCCCAAGCACATCTTCACCCAGGACATTAGCAGCCCAATACGCAAACGCATTTGGAGGCTCAGGCGAAAGAAACTGGTGCTGCTGTAAAAATACATGGGTATGATAGTATATCACAGAGCCCGGGACATCCTTTATCATCTTTACCAGCTCACGCGCGTTGCGGGCCTTAAGCCCGGTAGATTCACGCAGTTCAAGATTAGTATAGAAAATAAATGGATTTTTCTTATCTTTTTTCTTCTTTTTTTGCATCTCTTCTCTCTTTTCCATGCGTTACTTGCTATCCTCTTCGGTTTCTGCGCCTGGTAACCCTAAAAGAATATTCTTCTGCTTCATAACCTGCTTAGCGTAACGTGATTTAAGATTACCCATATTATCCTTCACGCTCTTAAGCTTCAGATCTATCTCCTTAAGCGACATATCATTGATCTTCTTTTTCTTGCTCTCTTTAGCTTCTGCCGGAGCTGCTACTTGAGCTGCGGGAGGTGAGGGTTTGGCCTCAGGCGCGGCTTCAGGCACTTCCTCTTTCGGCTCTACGGGTTTTTCCTTAGCTTCAAGTTCGCCGCCGGAGGCAGCCTGTCCGCCGCTGTCTTCTATGGGCAGGCGGGCTCCTACTGCGGGCGCTTCTGGTTTTACTTCCTTTGGGGCCTCGGGTTTCTTCTCTTCATTAGCCTCGGGTTTCTTCTCTTCTTCTGCCATAACTAGTATTTCTCCTTATGCGTGTTTTAGTAAACCCCATACCAGATACTTATACGGAAGCGTACTTTTCTATTTTATTCAAAAGGTGTTCAGAGCGCGGAGGCTTTATTATATAATCATCCGCGCCTCTTTGAAGCGATCCTTCTATATCCTCTATATCATTTTTAACGCTTAAGATTAAAACAGGCACCTTTTTATAGCACTTTTTTTTCTTAAGCAAAGAGCGTACTTCTTCGCCTTTTATATCGGTCAATTCGAGATCAAGTATCACGAGGCTGTATCTTTCTTCTTCAGCCTTTCTTAAGCCTTCCTTGCCGCTGTATACACATGTTATGCTGTACCCTTCATTCTGTAAAATGCCTGAAACCCAATCAGCATCTTTCTTATTTTCATCGATGACTAAGATCTTGCCTTTTTCCATTACCGTAACTCTATATTGTATTCTTTTTTTCCGTCAGTTACTGTCAAAGACTGTTTTTTTATTTTCAGGATATTTATATTTTTTATGCTGTCACCCGCCTGGTATATGCCTCCGTTTATTACAGCGGTGGGATTGGCCTGGTCCCAGATAATACCCTCAAGTTTTATACCCAAAATATCTAAATCGGATGACTCTGCCATAATGCCCCATGGCACAAAGGGATCTCTGCCCCAGGCTTTGCCTTCATCAATAGCCTTTTCCGCTTCAGCCCTTGCCTTTTCTTCAGGCTGCTTAGACACCGAAAGCTCACCCATATTCTGTCTTATCATCTCTTTTATAGCCGCGGGCTCTATGATAACAGCGGTAGGCTCTTTCTTGGAACGCAACAGGCTCTTTATGCCGTTAGTTGAGACAATAATCAATATTATAACCGCTAAAGAAGTAATAGCAAGTTCTATCTTTGACTTTTTATCCAAATTCTTAAAATCTATGCTCTTCACTTTTATTACCTATTTTCTCCTGTGTATATCGAAATAGTCAATTTTATATCGAGCTTAGGAGCCATATCCTGTTTCCTGGAAATAGTGACATCCTCTATCGTAGCCAGAAGCTTTAGGCTCTCCTGTATCTTTCTCACATAATCTGCCAAAGACCTATAGCTTGCTAATAGCTTTAGCTCTATTTTTATCTCGCTGATAGGGCTGGCCTCCAGGCTTACCGGATTCAGGTCATCATCAAGCAGCGGAGTAGACTCATGGGGTTTTATGCTCACAACATCCACAGTACATAACCTGGCTGTGCTTGAAAGCTCTGAGATCACTGAGGATATATTTTTTGTACTAAGCAGCCTACCCTCAAAAGAAGCCAGATCCTTCTGCATGCCAGCAAGTATATAACTTAGTTTTTCAATGTCACCAAGCATGGTTTGAGTAAGGTCTATCTGCTGCTCTAAGCTTGTGAGGTTTCTTTTAAGGCGCGCCACTTTTGTTTGCTTTGGTATATAAGCAAATATTATAAAAACAACAAAAAGCACCGATAAAGAAATTATTATTACAATCGATCTTTTCTCTTCGGGTATAAGATTTTTTATTCTATTTTTTATATTTATAATCTGCAATTTATCTTAAACTCCAGGGTTTTCTTGCCTGAGATATCCATATCATTACTCGAAACCAGGGAGACATTATTAAAAAGATGAGAATCCTCTAAGCTCCTTAAGAACCTTGTCAGCACTATCTCCACCGCCTCGGCTGTCTCTAGAACTACCCCCTCTAAGAGCAAGTTCCTCGCCCTGTCTGATATCGTAAGGTCTTCCAGATATACAGCCTTTGGCGTAATATTGCTAAGCGCCTTAAAGACATAATACAACTGCGCCTGGTTGGTAAGGGTGCGGTTCATTATAAAGTTTTTCTGCGTTACCTTAAGATGCAGGTCCTGAAACTCTTTAAGCTTCTCCTGCTGGGGCATCCTTGCCGCTATCAACTTATTAAATGTCTTCTCGCGCACGCTATTAAACATATGAGATGTTACCATTATCAGGCAAATTATTATAAAGATAAGCCTTATGGAAAACTCCTCTATCTTTCTCACTTTACGCCTCTTGTAAACAGCCGGTATAAGGTTGACTTTATCTATGCTGTTAAGCGCGGCCCCTATGGCTGCGGAAAGCAAAGGGAGATCTTCTTTTAAACCGGGAAGCTTCTGAGGATTGAGCCTGGGCTTAAGTCCTTGCGGAAGGCCTAGTGTTTCTGTCGGCAGAGAAAGCCTTTTTGAAAGTTCTGAATTTATATTCTTAAGCTTTGATGTGCCTCCGGTTAATATTATCTTAGCAACTGATCCTTCGTTGAAATGAGAGGCATAATGATCCAAAGACATTCTTATATCCCCGGTCAATCTCTCTATAGCGGGCCTTAGAAGATAACTTATCTGCTGCAAAGAAATCCCATCCCTTACCTGCCCCATAGATTCATCGGGTATGCCTACTTCTTTTTTTAATTCATCCGCATCCTTTAATAAAAGCTCTATCTTTCCCTTGTCTGAGGCAAGCGTTCCCATAATAGCCTTGGTAAAATCATTGCCCGCGCAGCCAAGCTGCCTTATAAATCTTACCTTGCCATTGCTTATAATAAGTATGGTCGTTGTAGAAGCCCCAATGTCTATTAAAGCCACAGAATCGCAGGCATTTCCATCGCTAATAAGTTTGTACAAATTATACAAACTATATGCTGCGGGTGTTATAACCACCGGAGGAATATCCGCGTTTTTAACAATAGCTATTCTGCTGTCTATAAGCCGGTTTTGCACAAGTGTGGCTATAAGCTCTATACTCTTTGTGCCGTCATCCTTTGTTATCTCTCCAAGAATATCAAAATCAAGCGCCGAACTCTCTATATCAAAAAGGAAATGCTCTCTGGCCTCCCACCTAAGCGCTTGTGGTATCTCATTATCCGGCATAAAAGGCAAGGTAAGCCTCTTGCTGTCAACTCCCGGGCCTGAAACCGCGATCTTGGCAACGGTAGAATTGTAGAGCTTCTTGTCACTTAGCATATTTTTGACAGCAAGCGAAAGGGCAGCCTCATCACTTACCTCTTTCTCCGCGGTAGGTATTATCGCATAATCTATAAGTGAGGCTTCGCCGGGTGAGTCCTGCTTTAGGAGCGCGAGTTTTATAGCATTATCACTTACCTCAACGCCAAGAGAAAGAGGCACTGGTATCAATTGCAAAACATACTCTTTCGCCTTGAGGTATATTTTTTTTATATCATCTATATTCTTTATAGAGTCTAATTTAACCATAATATGTAATCTCTTATACTATGTGTAATTATACTTAAAAATCAGCGCCTGGTCAATCTTAAACATCCTGCTGATATATATATTATCAAAATTATTAAAGTTACTATAGTAATAACCGATCCGGCCTTAAAGCTAAAAGGGTCATATATAAATCTGACCTTGTGCTCACCTTCAGAAACTCTCACAGCGCGCAGAAAATAGTCAGCCCTGTATATCTTCTTCTCTTCTCCGTCCACAAAAACCTTCCACCCCGGATAGTATGTATCGCTTAAAAGCAAAAACGCCGGCTTCTTCGCGAAAATAGATATACCTACCGTATGCGGCCCATACTCTAAGATATCTACCCTGTCTTGCTTCAATGCGCTTTCTATCCCGGATGATTCTTTTATGCCTGAGATTCTTTCAAAGACTATCTCATTATCCGCGTCAAAATCTTTAGAACAAACGTATTTTAATATATCCTCATCCTTATTAAATAACCTTACGTTTCTGATAAGCTGCGCCCTCGGTAGGCATTTCGCGTTCTTAAACACAGCGGCATAAGGGCTCTCATTGACTTTTTCAAACCCAGGAAGTTCCATGCCTTTCTTAGAACTTATATATTTTACATTCAGAAGGCCTAATATGTTTGTATCCCCGGGATCCTTAAGATTATATATAAAATGGCCTATCTGCCTGTTTCTGCTTAATGTAGTGGAGTCATATCCCCACATATCATATAGCCCGAATTCCATCATCCGGTTATTTACAAAATAGTCCTTTGTGCTCTTTATGCTTTCATGCCTTCCGCCTTCATGCACCCAT
The DNA here is from genome assembly GCA_043823785.1 of Candidatus Omnitrophota bacterium. Lineage (GTDB taxonomy): Bacteria > Omnitrophota > Gorgyraeia > JABMRG01 > JABMRG01 > JBDRAM01. Next base: position 4,193 of record JBDRAM010000034.1, on the reverse strand, counting down.
GTAAACCTATCGTAAGAATATGGTGACGGAAATATCCTGAATAAAGACTTATCCTTAAGAACATACCTTATGTTTTCCGTGGGCTCCTTGAAATATGAGGCTTTGACAAGGGGCTCATAGCCTATGTTTGTAAGAAGAAGGTCAAAGCCTACCAGAAGCAATATAAGATACGGCATGAATCTCTTACTTCTAACGCGCGTCCATAAGAATAGGAAAAGTCCAAAAGCTCCTACATACAAGAGAGTCCTTCTTAAATTGATGATATCGCAATACACCAGGGAGGGAAACTCTTCGAGGTTAAAGGCTTCACCGGTCTTCAGCTCTACTACTTTATCTATTATGGGCTTTGCTATAGTATCGGAAAAATAAGTAAGCATTATTGCCAATATAGAGGCTATAAAACCTATGACTAAAAAAATACCTGCGATCCTCTTCATGCGAGGCGACGATATAGCAGCCTTTAAACGGTCCAGGCCTAAACCGGCTAATACGCAAACAGAGAATGTAAATATGTAGAAAAAGCGGACCGGGTATCGCATTATTCTGACAAATGGTATTACCTTATAGAGAAAAGGGTATAATATGAAATTTTTGCCAAGGCAGACCGCTATGGTTATAAAACAGGTAATATAAAAAAACTTTATTATCTTTACCTTTTTTATCATCGGCAGGCAGAAGCAGGCAAGAAATATAGTTGTTATGCCTACATAATAATTATCAAGCCACGCCTGCCTATCCCAGTAATTCTGATAATAGCAGGATAGATCATTAAAATACGGCACAACAAGGCTTATGAGGTCTGAAAATGGGACGCTCCAGACACTCGCTTCCTGCCAGTTCATGCTGGTCCTTGCGGTCCTGATATAATATTCTAACGCGGGTATAGACTGAAACGCGCCGAGAAGAAAGAATAAGGAAAAAGTAGTTAAAAGATTGTAAACTATAAAGCCATCGGCACTTTTTCTCTTGATCAACCTTTCCGTAAAAAGGTATCCTGAAACTAAAAAGATTATCGCAAGAGTGGATATTACAATAGAGGGGTCGCCCGCGAGAAACATAAGCGTAAGCGCTATCGCTAAAAAAGATGAGTATCTATAGCTTCTTTCCTTAATAGCTTTAAAGAATAGAAGCATCACCAAAGGAAACCACGTAACAGAGTTGAGGCTTATAGTCAGGTTTATAGCTGATATCACATAACCGCTGAATGTAAAACAGAAAGCTGCTAAAAATGAGCCTTCTTTTGAGGCGCCTATGGACTTCATAAACAGATACGTAAATAAACCGCAAAGAAACAGATGTAATATTATAAAATACCCGAAGCCCTTGGCCGTATCCTCCATAACATAATATATTATACTGAACGGGTAGAATACGGAATTCTGTATTGAGGCATGCAGAGGTGTACCGCAGAATAAGAATGGATTCCAGAGAGGTATCTCGCCCGCTCGAAATGTGTCGGCGACAAAACTTCTTATGGGATAGTAGTAGCGCCCGATATCCCTGCGCATAAACATGTAATCGGAGAATATGGCATCCTTAAATATAATAATAAGCAGCGCAAGCAGGACCGCCGATATAATAATAACGTCTATATTCCTAATGAATGTTTTCTTCATAATTAGATAATAATCGCGGGGTGAAAATAGATGAGGGGAATGACTAAAGATCATTCCCCTCTTTAATTAATTCGCTTCGCTTATTAATTACACAGATTAGCACAGACTCAACAGTATACATACATCTTCACAGATTGGCACAGATATCTGTGATCATCTGTGCCATTCAAGATACTACCAACTTGAAGTATCTATTGTTCCATCTGAATATGCGCCTACCCTGCCTGCGTTTGTGCTTGTGCCGGTAACATACCACCATCCTGCCGCGCCACTGCTGGCAGTACCGCTTGTTATCGGAGCGGAGGTGTGCGTTATGGCATTCTGACTATTAAGTGGATTGTTAGGTATCACGCCGCTTGCGAAATCTGACGCTGCTAAAGTAGGAAAAGACGCGCCGCTGGTCGATGTCGCGCTTTGCGCATACCTTATAGCTGCCGCGGAGCGTACCGCGCCCATACCGCCTCTTGCCGCTGCCTGGTTTGCCTCACTGGTCAGGTTTACAAAACGAGGCAATGCTATTGCCGCGAGTATACCTATGATAACGATGACCATAATAAGCTCTATTAACGTAAAACCTCTGGATTTCATAGGATTGACCTCCCCCTATTTTAACTTTTATGTTTCATGCAATTTTATCATACACATATATATGATGTAAAGATAAAAATAAAAAATTACTCATTTTTATTTAAAAAGGCTTATCAGGTTCCACAAAGGAAGAAACAAGGCAAGCGCGACAAATAATAGTATCGTCCCAAGAACAAGTATAAGCATAGGCTCTATCAAAGCTGTAAGCCCTTTTATAGCATAATCTGTCTGTTTATCGTAGTGTTCCGCTACTTTCGCGAGAAGTTCGTCTAATTTTCCAGTCTCCTCACCTATAGCCACCATATGTATTACCATAGGCGTAAAAAGCTTGCTTATCTTCATGGGTTCAGCCAGGCCGCTGCCTTTGTTCACGCCCTCTTTTATATTCCTTATGCCTGCTGATATTATACTATTTCCTACAACAGTCGCGACAAGGTCCAATGCCTCAAGCATGGGAACACCGCTTGCTATAAGTGACGATGTGGTTTTGGCAAACCTTGACATATCCATCTTAAGCAATAACGAACCAAAGACAGGCACCTTCAGCTTAAATAGATCCCATCTCTTTCTGCCAAAAGGAGTGTTGATAAATTTTATGAATACCACAACAGAACTTACAAGCACAAGAATCGTCAAAAACCAGTAATCACTTATGATCACCTTCGTGCCTATAAGCATTCGCGTAGGCAAGGGGAGCTCTACCTTAAACTGATTAAACACTTTCTCAAAACTTGGGACTACGCCTACTACAAGCCCTATAAATGCCCCAACTAAAAATACCGAAGCGATTATAGGATAGCGTATGGCTGCTTTTATCTTTGATATTGCCTCTATATCATACTCACCCATATCCGCGAGCTTTGCCATCGTCTCATCTAAAAGCCCTGATGATTCACCGGCCCTGATCATGCTTGTATATATAGAAGAAAATATCTTCTTGTGTTTCGAAAGGGCCTCGGAAAAACTTAAGCCCCTTTCCACATCTGTCTTTATAGCCAATATAACATCTCTAAAAGCATGAGATGATGTCTGCTCGGAAACCGCCTCAAGGCCCAGAAGCAAAGGAAGGCCTGCCTTTAGCAAGGTAGACATCTGCCTGTTAAAAAGGACTACATCCTCAAATTTTACACGGGCAAATAGTTCTATATTTAAAATACTTTTTTTGGGTTTTTTTAGTTTTATATCAACGGTAGTATATCCCATGTTCCTTAAACTTTTTGTTATCTCATTATCATCGGCACCATCCATATCACCGGTTATTGGACGGCCTTGCTTATCTCTTACCTTGTAAGTGTATGTGGGCATCTGTTACTCCTAGTTTTAGTATTTGGCATAGAGCGTAGGGCTTATAGCATAGAGAAGATCCAATATGCCCTTAGCCCTAAGCTCTTAGCTCTACGCTAATTTTCAATATACCTCATCCCAGGCTGATACGGTTATGCCGGAGCTCCCGCCTAACATCCCGGGAGGCGGGCTGGTCAATATATCACTATCGTAAACTATTACCGCGTCCTCGGATCTTGATAAGTCTATCTGCTGCGGCGAGATAGCCGTACCTGTGAACGCGAGATCTACTGTACGCGACGCGTCAAAACTGCCTGTGCCATCTGCCCCAGCATAAACAAGCCCGCTTATAGTCACAGTATCTGACCTACTGAAACCGATGGCATCATTTGCTATCAATGCCGGATTCGGCGAAGTAGGATTGACCGTAACATTGGTCTTATTCGAACAAGTTATTTTTTTTGTTGTGACCACAGTACCGTTGATAGTAACGTTGCTATTGATAGTAACATTTCCGTTTATATACCATATACCCGAATATGTACCTGCATTAAATGTATGATTTCCGGAAATATCCTGGCCCGGAGAAGCGTTTGTCTGATAGTAACTAAAGTCCACTGTTGGAAAATATGCGCCAGCAGCCTCCTGGTCACCGGTCACGCTAAGATTGACCGAGCTTGTAGTATTAATGCCTGAGCCGGCATA
>JBDRAM010000033.1:0-12660 GCA_043823785.1 Candidatus Omnitrophota bacterium | reverse complement strand
CTGACAGGCCCCTATCTTTTTCAACAGCTATTAATTTGCTGCATAGCGGCATAATATCTTCTGTGAGCGCTCCAAGGCCCGGCCCTATCTCAAGAATGATATCATCCTTTTCTATGCCGCAAAACATGGTTATCGCGTCCCTTACTTTTTTGTCTATTAAAAAGTTTTGCCCGAACCTTTTGTTTATACAAAGATTGTTCTTCTTTATTATATCTTTTATATGGTATGCTTTATACATATTATGTTCGCCGCCGGGAGGCGGCTCCTACGTTTTTTCTGTTCGCCGCCGGGAGGCGGCTCCTACTCAGTTTTTGTTCACTGCCATGCATCGCGACAGCGGTGATTATTGCCTGTTTCATGCTTTCCGCGCAAGCTTTGCCTTTTCCCGCTATATCAAGAGCGGTTCCGTGGCCGGGTGAGGTACGAATCATAGGAAGCCCGAGTGTAATATTCACCGCTTCATCTCGCGCGACCATCTTTAGGGCTACCAGACCCTGATCATGATACATACATATTACCGCATCATAGCGCCCCTTGCCTACATCATAAAAAATAGCATCTGCCGCGAAAGGCCCAAAAACCTTTATCCTCATTTTTGCCAGCCTTCTTAAAGCCGGCTCTATTATATCTATCTCTTCACGTCCCAAAAGCCCTGAATCACCGGCATGAGGATTTAGCCCGCATACAGCAATCCTTGGGCTTTTTATGCCAAAATACCGCTTTAAGTATGAGTTGGTTAGCACTATCACATTTTTTATATCTTCCTTTTTAAGCATTTTAGGTATATCTTTTAAGGGAATATGTGTGGTTACCAACGCTACCTTAAGTTTACCTCCAATAAGCATCATAGCAAAATTTTTCTGGTTGAAAAGGTGGGCAAGATACTCTGTGTGGCCTGAATACGCAAATCCTGATAACTGAGCGGCATGTTTATGAATAGGGGCGGTAATGAGAATATCGCTTTTTCCTTGCCTTATTATTGATACTGCACTGTCTATATAATCTATAGATGCCTTTCCGTATATTTTTGAAATTCTCCCGAACTTGAAATCCTTACGCGGGACATTATTGATATCTAAAAAAATAATATCTTTTTTTAAAAAATTTATATCCCTTTCTCTGTTTATTATATTAAATGTAAGCCGTTTTCCTAAAAGGTGCGACACCCTGTTAAATATATCTACATCTCCAATAATTAAAAAACTGGCAAGCCCTCTTATCTTTGGGCTAGCCAGTGCTTTTAATATAACTTCCGGGCCTATGCCTGCAGGATAGCCCATTGTTATACATGCTGCAGGCTTATTGGATTGATATATACGCATCCTTTTTTAGCTTACCTACAAACTCTCTAAGCACAAGTTCGGCTTCTCGTTGGAATAACCTCTCTTTTATAAAATCCTCTGCCTCTTCCATATCCTTGGTCCTGGATTCTTTGCTGTCTATGAGCTCTACTATATTATAACCCGCTTCGGTCTCTATCGGATCGGATGTTTCACCCAACCCCAACTCAGAGATCGCGTCCTCAAGCTCTTTCAGCATAGTCCCCTCGGCCATATACCCCATGTCTCCACCTTTGTCAACATTCGGGCCCTGGGAATATTCTTTAGCTAAGGTATCGAAATCCTCTCCTGAGTTTATTCTATCGACAATCTCCAAAGCCAACTTTCTAGTATCTTCTTTATCGCGTTCAGGGGTAGGCTTAAGTAAAATAACCTTGAATCTTATCATATTGGGTTCAGTAAAATCTTTAAGATGCCCATAGTAATAAGCTGCTATCTGCGTGGGAGATACGCGGACCTTTAAACTAATAAGCCCTGATATCAGCTTCTTCATAAGAAGCTGATCTTTATATTTATTCCTCAGCTTAGATATGGTCATCCCAGATTCTTTTAATGTGCTGTAAAATTCCTCTTCGGTATTAAATTTTGCTTTTACCCTGGTTATCCTTTCTTCTATCTCTGCGTCTTCTACTTCCATCTCATTCTTTATTGCGTGCTGCAGTATAAGTTTCTCCTCTATCATGCGGTTAAGCGCGTCTTTCCTGGCTTCTTCCATCTTATCGCCCAGATTCTCTTCGCCGTATCGCACCCTATAATCCGCGATAAAAGGATGCATAGACTCTTCAAGCTCACTTTTAGTTATAACATCATCATTTACTACCGCTACGATCTTATCGACTATCTCTGCCGCATGCGGCATAGCCTTTGAAAAAAAGATGAGCATAGCCAGTAATATTACTGTCTTTAAAATATATCTCATAACCAGACTCTAATCCTCTATGTTCTCTTTTTCCGGGCTCACTACCTCTTCTTCTTCCTGCTCATCAACCACAGTTAAGTCCTGCGCGATCTCTTCATCCCCAGAAACAAGAAGCTGATCCCTTATCTCTACCTTAGCTCTGGATTTTAAACTCTCGGTGAGATCCTTAAACTTGCCCTCCTGTCTCTCTCTGATAAGTATCGCTGCTATGGCTTCTTTGATCTCTTCATATTCGCGGTATGTGGCTTTTTTATAATCTGTAAGCTTTATTATATGATAGCCAAACCTTGTTTTTACAACATCGCTTACGTCGCCGACCTCAAGGCTAAAGACCACCTTCTCAAATTCAGGTATCATCTGGCCTTTTTTAAAATAGCCCAAGTCTCCGCCTCTATCCTTTGTAAGGTCATTGGAAAATTTCTTAGCTACTTCCTCAAAATCCATGCCTGTGCTAAGCGCCTGCATAGCTTCTGCTGCCTCTTCCTCGGTGCCTGTTAGTATGTGAGATGCCCTTACTACTTCGGGATTCATATATCTGTCTTTATTCTCTTCATAGTACGCGGCAATCTCATCTTCAGATATTGGATCCGTCTTTTTCATCTCATCATCGATCATGCGTGAAATAATTATCTTTTTTGAGGCCTCATCAATAAGGTCAATTACATCAGGATCGCGGCCTATCTTACGCCTTTTCGCCTCTTCGTAAAGGAGGTACTCTACAACCATCTCATCGACTACCTCTTTCTTGTGCTGTGAAGCAAACACCTTATATTGATCAGGCAGGTTCTCTATCTTCTCATCCAGCATCAGCATCGTGATCTCTTTGCCATTTACTACAGCAACAGCCTCTTTACCCGCTTTTTTCGCGCAACCCGCCAAACAGACCATACATAACATAATAATATATACTAAAAAAATTTTCATAAACCCACGTTCTCCTTTCATGATCTTCTTAGGATGCCACGAAACTAATTTCAGCCTATGATTACAGTGATTTTTAAAAAGATTACAGTGATTACCTATTTGAGAAATAATCTCTGTAATCTATCATTTAATAATCTTTGCAATCAAGGGCGGCACTTTTGTGGTGCCCCATGATCTTTTAAAAATCGTGATATTTTACCATATTATTAGCATACCTACAAGGGCAATCTGCTAAATACAGGGATTAGCCGGAGCTCTGTTTATGTTCACTGATTATCTCTCTGAGCAAGCGGCAATACAGGTCAAAGCCCACAGCGGATATATAACCATGCTGCTGCGTGCCTAAAATATTACCCGCGCCCCTGATCTGCAGATCCTCCATAGCTATCTTAAAGCCAGAACCTAATTCTGTAAATCTGCTGACTGCCTTAAGCCTTCTCTTGGCGTCTCCAGCAAGCGGGTATTTTTTTGGCACTAAAAATAAAGCATAGGCCCTTGCGTTAAACCTGCCGACCCTTCCTCTAAGCTGGTAAAGGTCTGCTAGCCCAAACTGGTCAGCCCGATTTATGATAATAGTATTCGCGTTTGGTATGTCAATGCCTGATTCTATTATAGTCGTAGAGACCAAAACATCTATCTTTCCTTGAATAAACTCAAGCATAATATGCTCAAGCTCCTTAGAGGCCATTCTACCGTGAGCCGTAGCTATGCGTATCTCTTTCCCCATTAACTCTTTTAGTTTTTCAGCTATCTTTCCTATGCCCCTTATCCTGTTGTTTACATAATATACCTGCCCCTTTCTTGATACCTCGCGCCCGATAGCCTCCTTTATAAGCTTATCGCTATACTCTGCTATCGTTGTCTCTATAGGAAGCCTGTCAAGCGGCGGCGTGTTTATAGCTGACATATCCCTGGCATCCATAAGAGACAGATACAAGGTTCTGGGAATCGGAGTAGCTGTCATCGTAAGAACGTCTACTAAAAGCCTCAATTTTTTTAGCTTCTCCTTTGCTTTTACACCAAACCTCTGCTCCTCATCTATAATGACAAGCCCTAAATTTTTAAAACGCAGGTCATCCGAAAGCAGCCTGTGTGTCCCTATTACTATATCAACCGACCCCTCTTTTAACCCTTCTATTACATTCTTCTGCTCTGCCTTTGTCTTAAAACGTGAGAGCATCTGGATATCTACTGGAAAATCTTTCATCCTTTCATAAAAAGTATTACAGTGCTGTTCCGCCAGGATGGTAGTGGGAACAAGGATGGCAACCTGCTTGTTATCCATCACCGCCTTAAACGCTGCCCTGAGCGCAACCTCAGTCTTGCCATATCCGACATCTCCGCAAAGCAGCCTATCCATAGGCTTAGGCTCCTCCATATCCGCCTTTACCTCTTCTGATGCCTTTGCCTGATCTATCGTATCTTTATAAGGAAAGGCGTCTTCTAGTTTCTGCTGCCAGTCCGTATCTTTTGAAAAACTAAAACCTTTTAGCTTTATCCGCGAAGCCTGCACATGAAGAAGCTCCATGGCATAAGACGCGGCTATTCTCTTGGTCTTATCTTTTATCTTCTGCCAGGTTTTAGTCCCTAATTTGCTTAGCTTTGGAGCTCTCCTATAAAAGCTTATGTATTTCTGTATAAGATTTATCTCATCGGCAGGTACATACAGCTTGTCCTTATCCGCGTATTCTATAATCATAAAATCTTTCTGCGCATTTTCATGTTTCATCTTTTTCATGCCGCGGTAAATGCCTATGCCGTGGTCTACATGAACAACATGGTCAGCGCAGTCTATATCGACAAAATTATCTAAAGGCACTTCTTCACCGACGCCATAAAAGAGCATGCGGCGGCTTGATACCTTGACAGCCTTCTTAGCGAGTATTATAACCATCTGGTGCTTGGTAGTCATGTTTGATGTAACCAGGCTAAAAGATGATATCCCGTGTATCTTATCTTCTATAAATTCAATTCTTAAAGGTTCTTCGAATCCACTTGGGAAAATATCTACTATTCCTCCCCGATGGCTAAAGTCTCCCTCCTGCGCTACATAGCCGCACGATCTATAGCCTAAGTTAAGAAAACTCTTTAGCAGGCTCTCTTTTTCTATCTCTTGATTTATATATAATTTGACGGATTCAAACATTATTTGGGTGTAGGGTATAGGATGTGTGATGTAGGCAATATATACTAATGCACACTAAACTGTTCCTTACATCTTTTCGGGGCAGGTAATGCCTAATAGCGCCAAAGACTTGGAAAAAACGGTCTTTAAACATTCTACAAGAAAAAGCCTCGCTGATGAAAGCCTCTTATCTTCGCTGACTACCCTGCATTTAGTATAAAAACTATGGAAACTTGAAGCCATGTCCATAAGATAAAGAAGTAAAATATGAGGCTCTAGGTTTTGCGCGGACCACTCGATTGTGTCCGGAAACTCCCTCAGCATCCTTAAGACAGAGAGCTCTTCTTCCGTGTTAAGCAGTTTTAAATCATTGGCTTCTCTATGCGCGAATTGCAGTTTTTCCTTATACTCCAGGATCCCGCATATTCTCGCGTGGGCATACTGTATATAATAAATGGGGTTCTCCATGGACTCTTTCTTAGCCAGCTCCAGGTCAAAGTCAAGATGGCTGTCTTTACGTCTTATCAGAAAGAAAAATTTTGCCACATCCTTTCCGACCTCATCCATGACCTCTCTTAAGGTTATAAACTCTCCGCTCCTGGTTGACATAGGAACAGGCTTTCCGGCTCTTGAGAGTGTGACAAGCTGTATTATTAAAAGTGAAAGGGCATTATCATCTCTGCCCATGGCACGGCTTGCGGCTTTTAGCCTGGGGATATATCCGTGGTGGTCAGGGCCCCAAAGGTCTATAAGCCAATCAAATCCTCTTCTAAATTTATCTTCATGGTAAGCTATATCTGGCGTGATGTAGGTATACGAAGAATCGCTTTTTCGTAAAACCCTGTCCTTGTCATCTCCAAAGCAGCTTGACCCAAACCAAAGAGCGTTATCTTTCTCATATATCACTCCCTTTTCCTTAAGCTTTTCAAGAGCCTTTTCCACGCTTCCTGCTTCGGAAAGTTTTCGCTGAGAAAAATAATTATCAAACCTTATCTGAAAATCATCGAGATCCTGTTTTATTAAATCCATAATATACTTAATGCCAAAATCGCAGAATAGCTCCAGGCTTTTCTTATCCAGGGTTATTAGTGATTTTCCATGATTTTCAATAATTTTCTTCGCGATATCGTATATATAATCCCCCCTGTATCCATCTTCAGGAAAAGGCTGCATCTCGCCTATAAGCTCGCAGTAACGGGCATGTATAGATTTACCAAGAACTACTATCTGATTTCCTTCGTCGTTCAGATAGTATTCCCTTTGGACCTTATACCCCGCGAATTCCAATATATTGGCAATAGCATCGCCAACAGCCGCCTGCCTTCCGTGCGCTACGCTGAGCGGGCCGGTAGGATTGGCGCTGACAAATTCCAGTAAGGCCTTCCTGCCATTACCTATGCTGCTGCTTCCAAATTCCTGGCCATTTGCAGATATATCCTCAAGAACAGCCTGCAGATAGCTTTCAGAAAAGTGAATATTAATAAAACCCGGCGGTTTTGCCTCAATGCATCTTATATCCGCATCCACCCCTTCTTTTTTAATTCCCGCATTTGCTATACAGCAAATTCTATCCGCTATCTCAAGCGGCCTTAACCCCTTCTTACCTTTACACAACTGCATAGCAACGTTTGAGGAGAGGTCAGCCAGCTTCTTGTCTTTTGGCGCCTCAAGTAGAATATCGGGCATATCAGACACGCCCAATTCACCTGCAACCTCTTCAGCGGCAGATCTTATAATCTCTTTTAAACGCTCTATTATATTCAAGTCGTTCTCCCTAATATGTATCCTTCGGCTTCCTTACCCCGTACCACTCGACATAGATGATTGGGATCCTGAGGCTTCTCCTATAGGTCGAAGCCTCAGGATAAACCCCGTACCAAATTTTGCAAATTAGTTGGCTCTAAATTTAAGTTTTTAAGCAAATATAACTTTGTTTTATGATTAAACATTTATGCAAAATCGGTACGGGGTAAATTCGCACTTATAACTTACGCTCCTTTTAAGTCGCGTAAGTTATGTGCTCATTTAAAAAACAAGAGATTGCCCGCGTGTACAGGGCAATCTCTTACATTAAGGCAACAAACTAAGAATTAAGCTTTAACTGCTTTGCATCGCCCCAGAGCCTTTCGAGGTCATAAAATTTCCTTGTCTCTTCGCAAAATATATGAGCAACTACGTCACCATAATCCAGAAGAATCCACTGACCGCCTTCTTTCCCTTCTATATGGTGAGGCTCTACCTTATACTTACTTAGGGACTCCTCAATATGTTCTGCTATAGCCCTGGTATGCTTAAAAGAACTTGCTCCGGTAATTACAAAATAATTACAGAAAGATGATACCTCCTGCATATCCAAAATTACTACGTTTTCGGCCTTTTTTTCCAGAGCGAAGTTACCTATAGTCAAGGCCTTATCTTTTGAATCCGCACCACTCACATCTATGCTACTTTTTGCCAAGGATCCTGAACATTGTTGTACTGCAATCAGGACAGCTTCCCTTTAAAGCTCTGCGGTCTTTTTTCATACTGACTTCTACACCGTCTTTTATCTCTTTTTTTGCTTTACACTTAACACAATACCCCTCCATGTAAAACCTCCTTCTGTTTTGTGTATATTAGCACACTATCTAACCTTAGTCAATACATTTTAAGAAAATTGTAATCAGCGATAACTCTTTTATAATTTTTTAAGCTATCTTCTGTTAAGCCATTCTTCCTGCGCAAAAAAATGCTTATATTTACGTTTAATGTAAAACTTCCACACCTGGAGCTTAGGCGCTATGACCAATGCTATAGAAACCTGGCCAAGTACAGCCGCTATGAAATCAGCGCCAAGATCCGCAAAGCTGAAGCTCCTGTAAACAGTAAAAAGCTGTGAACCTTCATCAATAACGGCTATTAATATAGTGAATATCGCGTTAATCAGATATAGCTTATAGCTAAAAAAATAATGGTGGAAAAGCCTGAAGGCAAAGAGGCTCAAAAGAAAATACTCAAAAAGATGCATCTTGTCATAGGGGTTACCTATACGGGTGTAAGCAAGGGAGAGAACAGCCAGGACCGCCAAATACCATATATAGTTTGAAAGCCTTCTCTTTTTCTTGATAAATATGAGATATAAAAGCAAAAACAGCATGGAACAGCCGACAAACACAGCCGGTATATATGCTGCAGCGTCATCTCCGGCAAATGACCTAAAGCTGTTCCATATTGCCGGCAATATATCACGGGTAAGGAAAATTAACGCGCAAAAAGATAGAACCAGCATCCAATCTAAAACCACATTAATTCTAATTCTCATTTGATTGTAGGTTAACACAGATTAGCACAAATTCAATACCAAGCCTGACTTTTCGCAGATGATCGCAGATATCTGTGCTCATCTGCGCCTTGAAACTCCATGCAAAGCTCACTCTACCAGCAATGCGGTCACGACAGAGACCCTGAGCTGCTGCAGTGAAAATGGTTTTGTTATATATCCGGAAGCTCCTTTAAGTATAGCATCAGTACAGACATTCTTATCAGCTACGCCTGTCATCATCACTACCTTTATATCTTTATCAATATCCTTTACGCGGCTTAAGAACTCTATTCCATCCATGCCCGGCATGACTATATCAGAAAATATGAGCTTCGGCTTGTGGGCCTTTACCATTCCAAGGGCCTTCTTTGGGTTATACGATACAGAACAGTTGTAACCTTCGCCTTTTAAAAAACTATTTACCATATCCGCGCTCATCTTATCATCATCAACTATCAGTATGCTTATCTTTTTATCTATCCTTAAAGTAATAGATCTGTCTAATTCTTTCTTGACATTTTTTACTATATCAGACGAGGCGGTTGTTTTAATTACGTATGAGGATGCCCCTAAAGCAAGAGATTTTTTTGCCAGCTCTTTATCGTCTTCGTCGGAAAGCATAACAACCGGCAGCGACTTATTCTCTCTCTTGATATCCTTAAGCAGCGCTATTGAATCTTCTCCTTTTATATGGACATCTAGCAATATAACATCGGGATTTTTCTTACTGATCAGGCTGTTAACATCCTCGCCCGTAACAGTTCCCATGGCGCGGTAGAAACCTTCTTTCAGGAAAATATCAATGAGCAAGTTAAGTATTTCGGGATCATCGTCAATTATAAGGACGCTGTTTCCTGATCTCATGTAAATACCTCCGTTAAATCATTTTTCTATCAGCGCGGAGACTACGGTTGTCTTAAGCTGTTCCGGAGAAAATGGCTTTGTTATATAACCTGAAGCGCCTTTTTTTACAGCTTCAATGCAGATCTCGTTATCAACAACTCCGCTTACCATAACAACCTTGATGCCGCTGTCTATCTTTTTAATCTCCTGCAAAAGCTCTATTCCATCGATATCAGGCATAATTATATCTAAAAATATCAATTTTGGCTTATATCTCTTTACTGCATCAACCGCTTTCCGCGCTTCATTTATGACCAGGCATTCATATCCATCAGATTCAAGGATGCCCCTGGCAACATTGGACACGTCTTTGCTGTCATCTATAATAAGTATGCCAGGACGGCTCTCTGTTTTTACGGAGGCCTGCTTATCAAGCATGGTTTTTATGTTGTCCGCGATATCGGAAACCGCCGCTGTATTGATTATGCACGAAGATGCTCCGGACTTAAGCGCATTCTCTACAATTTCTTTTCCTTCTCCGTCAATAAGTAACATTACAGGGATAAGCCTATCGACACTCCTTACATCTTTAAGAATCTTTATATAATCCTCACCCCTGATTCCGGCATTTAATAATATTACGTCGGGCCTCTTCTCCTTAAGAAGGGATTTTATCTCCTTCCCCGAAACAGCTCCCATGGCCTTATGAAAGCCTTTTTCTAAAAACTGTTCTGTGAAGATCTCAAGCGCAGCTGTGCTATCATCTACTATAAGAATACTTACTCCCGGATCCATTGTTCTCTCCCTTGATACCTAAAATTATACCATGCCCTTAAGCTTAAGCAAAAGTGAAATATATGAAGGCTCACTCATAGCTTATAGTTATCAAAAAAGTCTCTACATCCTTGCCCAGGCTGGCGGGAAATGGCGGAAACGGCGCAGAATTAGTTATACTATCAATGCCTATTTTCTCTAGAATTTCGTTATCGCCTCTATAGGGCTGCGGCTGGGAAACTAACTTTCCATCCCTGTCAAGCTTAAATGCTATTATGAGCTCACCCTGCACCGCCACAGAAGGTTTATTTTTCTGGACTTCGCTTGTTATTATTCCCGATACAATATCGTAATACTGCTGCGGCATTAATTCATCATATATTATATCATCATAATCTGTTTCAGTAAGATCAGCATCCGCTTTTATCTTTTTCATCACAGCTCCATGCGCCACATCCTTGACAGTAATCAGATCCTTAGTCTCATCCCCTGTTATTATATGCGGGGTTAAAAATATAACAAGCTCTGTCTTTTCTGCGCTAGACGCATCGCCGCTTCCTCTTGACTTTGTCTTAAAAAGATTTCCCAAAAAAGGTATCCTGGAAAAACCAGGTACCTCTTTTACGCTCTCCTGATCGGTCTCCTCTATCAACCCGCCTATCATTATTGTAGCTCCATCCTTTACCATAACCGTGGTCTCGGTAGTAGTAGTCTTAACAACAGGTATGGTATTGCCGCTGCTTACAATAGTATAGTCTGAAACTCTAGAGCTTACCTCTGGTTTTATTTTCATAGTTATATAATTATCTTCATTAATAGTAGGCGTAACATAGAGCTTGACTCCAAGATCAAGAAAAGTCACATTTTCAGCTTCAATATTCGAAGCACCGCCGCTTGTCTGGCTTATAGACCGGGTCGCATACGGTTGGTTTGTCCCAACCAATATCTTTGCCTCCTCGTTATTTAATGCTGCTATCCTGGGTGATGAGAGAAGGTTGGTCTGCCCATATTCTCTTAATGCCTGAATAATCGCCTGATAACCCTCTGAATCAAGCTGTCCTATTTGCAGCGCGCCGCCGCTTGCGGAACTGGATGAGGTGGTAGGTATCACGGCAGCTTGGTTTGCATACTCAAGGTTTACGCCAACGGTTGCCACTTTATGAAGGCTATTTTGCATATTTACAAATATAGCGTCCCAATTTATACCCATTCTGTAATCATCATTCAATGTTATCTGCAATATCTTTGCTTCAATAATAACCTCTTTGTGCTTCTCATCAAAAGCAGCGATTACCTGATCAAAATAGCTTATCTTTTCTTTAATATCAGTTATGGCTATCTTATTAGTACGTTCATCAACGCGCAAACTACCCACGCCCTTAGTGAGCATCTCACTCAACTTGTCCTTAAGATCTTCGGCAGCCGCATACTGCAACGAGTAGACCTTTGTGGTAAAGGGTATGTCTAGCTCTTCTATGACCCTTTCCATATCAGAGACAGCGTCAGGTATATCCAAAAGTACCACGGTATCTGATGCCTCATCAGCAATCACCTTACCAATATTAGTCTTTAGTTGGGAAATAGCTTTTGTTATGTCAACAGCCTTTACATGTTTTAGCTTAATGGATTTTACTGTTCGCTTGTCTTCATACTTCTGACCGTATTTAAGTTCATAATCGCGCTGTGTCATGACATATACTATTTCGCCTCTTTTTTCATATGCCAGTTCGTTAGCGGTAACAATGATCTCAAACGCATCCCATACATCAACGTCTTTTAAGAATAGCGTCACCTTGCCGATTACGTTTTTGCCCGCTATTATGTTAAGATTACCTCTCATGGATAGCAGCCTGAAAACATCAAGAATATCCATACCTTTTATATCAAGAGAAAGCTTACTTACGCTTTGAGCCTGCGCTATAGGCGCGGGCTGGGCATATGTAAAACTACCCGACATTGTCACCAGATGCGTCAATATAATTATTCCCACCGAAACTTTTCTCATGCTTTACCTCCTAGTATAATATGTTCAGACCTGGTCAGGTAACCAGGTTAGGGTCAAGATGCCAGTTTGGAAAATTGGGCTTGGTAGTTGGTCCTTATCAGCTTTAATCTTTTCCACCAACCACCTAACCTAACTACCATCCTGGCCTCCTGACCTTTACCTAACAACATGACCTCTCGTATTCATTTTACCGCATTACTATATTAATTACTTTTTTCATTTTCATTAATCTTATTATGAGCAAGCTATAGTTGTGTTTTAAGAATACCTGAGCCAGCGCTTGCTCAGGTAGCGCCTAGATATAAAAATACTCTGCACCAAAATAGATATATTCATAGACCACCATACCGCTATCGCGCCAAACCCAAAATGGATGCCAAAGATATAACTTAACGGAACACGTAATAACCACACGCATGAGCCTGCTAT
>JBDRAM010000032.1:0-2357 GCA_043823785.1 Candidatus Omnitrophota bacterium | reverse complement strand
CTTCAACTCCCCTGAAAACTGTCCCCCTTCGCCTTTTATACTGTTAAGCTGCTGTAAGGCTACGGAGGACTATCCGCCGAAGCTCTACAGTAGTTTCACAGTAGTAAGAGCGAAGGCGGATGGTGCGAGGAGGGGGAGTTGAACCCCCATAGGATTGCTCCTACTAGGCCCTCAACCTAGCGCGTCTGCCAATTCCGCCATCCTCGCACATCAAAAATTACCACTCTCTAACCTGGCAATTCTAACCAGGTTAGAATACAAGAATACAACAGTATAACAAAAATTTCAAAGTTGAGCAATTGAAAATAAGCTGCTATTTGGTTTTTTTATCTTTTTGTTCTATCTTCGCCCACGTATCCCGCAAAGATACTATACGATTAAAGACCGGGTTATTACTATTTGAATCTTTGCTATCCAGGCAAAAATAGCCATGCCTTTCAAATTGAAAACAGCCTCCTGCTTTTGCGGCTTTTAGGCTTGGCTCTACGCAGCATGAGCCTAAACTCTCAAGAGAGTTTTTATTTAAGTTAGATTTAAAATCTGCGCCTTCTTCTGTCTCATTCGCGTCTCTCTTGGTAAAAAGATAGTCATATAAACGTACTTCTGCTTTAATGGCGTGGGGCGCCGAAACCCAATGGAGCGTTGCCTTTACCTTGCGTCCGTCCGGAGCGTCACCACCCCTTGTAGCTGGGTCATAAGTGCAGAGCAGCTCAACTATCTCACCTGTCTTCTCATCTTTAACCACTTCATCGCACTTGATAAAATACGCGTAGCGCAGCCGCACTTCTCTGCCTGGAGCTAGCCGGAAAAATTTCTTTGGTGGATCTTCGCAAAAATCATTCCTCTCGATATACAAGACGCGTGAAAACGGCACTTTTCTAGTCCCCATGCTCTCATCTTCTGGATTATTTATTGCGTCCAGCTCCTCTGACTCACCTTCCCTATAATTAGTAATCACTACTTTTAAAGGCCTCAGCACAGCCATAAAGCGCGGTGCTTTCTTATTCAGCTCTTCGCGAATACTGTTTTCAAGGACAACGATATCGATTATGCTGTTGAACTTCGCGACTCCAATACGCTCGCAGAAATTCCTTATCGACACAGGTGTATAACCACGCCTTCTTAATCCTGCTATTGTGGGCATGCGTGGATCATCCCATCCGCTCACATGCCCTTCTTCGACAAGCTGGAGAAGCTTACGCTTGCTTAAAACTGTATGGCTAAGATTAAGGCGGGCAAATTCTATCTGTTGAGGATGATGGGCTCCCAACTCATCAAGTATCCAATCATAAAGCGGGCGATTATTTTCAAATTCCAGGGTGCAGATAGAATGCGTAACACCTTCTATTGAATCAGAAAGGCAGTGCGCAAAGTCATACATGGGATATATGCACCATTTATCTTTAGTCCTGTGGTGGGATACCTTCTTTATGCGGTAAATGGCAGGATCGCGCATATTAAGATTTGGGGACTTCATATCTATCTTTGCGCGTAAAACATGTGAGCCCTCTTCAAGCTCCCCTGCCTTCATGCGCTCGAATAGACCCAGGTTTTCTTCTACAGAGCGATTGCGATATGGGCTATCTTCACCCGGCTCAGTCAGAGTGCCCCTGTATTGCCTGATATCATCTGTAGTCAAATCACAGACATAGGCGCTGCCCTTTCTTATTAACTGTACAGCATATTCATAAAGCTTACCAAAGTAATCAGAAGCATAAAATAGGCGGTCATCCCAGTTGAATCCAAGCCAACGCAGATCTTCTTCAATAGATTCTACGTATTCGACATCTTCCTTAGTCGGATTCGTATCATCAAAACGCAGGTTGCACAGTCCCTTATAAAAATCTGCTATCCCAAAATTAAGACATATAGCCTTTGCGTGGCCTATATGCAGATAGCCGTTTGGCTCAGGGGGGAAGCGGGTATGGACTCGTCCCCCATTTTTGCCTTTTTCTAAGTCTTTATCTATGATCTCTGTTATAAAATTAGATATCTTGTCTGATGTTTTCATTGCGTCATTACTGCCACGGGAGGACGAAGCGACCGAGGACGAAATGTCCGAGGGAGTGCCGAGCCCATCCGGGCGAGGCCAATCTCAACAAGAAAGGAGGCAATACCATGTGGCCATTCATGCTACGCAATTTGCTAGAACCCACAGAACGCTACATCTGGGCTCAAGTCCGCATATTGCACGAAACAGAAAAGGCCATTCTAGTCTACAATGGCCAAAAAATCTGGATTGCTAAGTCACAGATATTCGGAATACGGTTAAAGAAAGATGTTTTTGAGGTTTATGTGAAAGAAAGTGTTGTGGGGTGATTAAGTGTTCTCTCCCGGAATGTATTTTTAATTTAATG
>JBDRAM010000031.1:0-6165 GCA_043823785.1 Candidatus Omnitrophota bacterium | reverse complement strand
CAACGCAATGGTTGACACGCCCTCGTTTAAATCAGAAATTACTATGCTCTTCGAGAGCACGAATAGATGACTGAAAATTGACCGTTTGTCAATATTTCACAAAATAGTAATCTTTAGAAAATAGAAGTGGTGATTAAGGAGTTGTTAAGATCGTTTGTGGTAACTCAAGCGGGAGGAAGCATGCAAAATGCTTACATTTTGTGTATAGAAGAGGTGTTTCTTCTTGACATGCTTTTTCATAGATGACAGACTTCCCCTACCATATCATCATCTACATCACACATAATACAATATATATAACTATAATACAATCGGGGAATCCCCCATATCGCGCGACAAAGGCGTATATAAGGCCTCGGGTATAGGGCAGGCTCTGATTTTGGGCCCTGCCCGCCCCTTAGAAGCAGCGGCAGGCGGGCCAGCCCGCCTCTGAAAAACAGTGGCTGGCGGGTTCGAAATACCTTAGTTACGGGGTAGGCCCGCCTTGACAGCAAAGCGAGCGAAGCAATCTCAAAACAAAAAACCATTTTTTGAGCCCCGATTTTGCTCTAAAAATGGTTTTAGAATTTTACAAACGCCTAAAGATTAGGCTGACAGTGCTTGTTTCAAATATGGAGCAATCTCTTTGCGTATTTTTTGCGAGAGAACTTTATTGGCATCTTTTACAACTTGTCGTATGACACCTTGAGCCTTTTTTAGTCTAATTAGCTCTATCCCAACAATTTTTCTATTTTTATCGTAATCTATAAAAAAGCTATGATCTTTCCTTACTGTTTTTGCAATGGGTTCGTTAGAATATTTTATATAAATAGCCCTTGCAAGCGTATCTATACTAAAAGATACGATATTATCTGCTTCAATACGAAATTCTTTTGTACTCATTTTTACCTCACTGTTATTATTACCATTGCATTTTTACGATGCTCTACAACTACAAAATGTTCTACGCCATTATCTTTTCGCCTAAACTCTTGAGTGTTATCCGCGTCCTTAGGTAAAGTTTTCGTTGGATTTTTAAGAGTATCCTCTACATCTTTTTGCGATACTCTTCTGGTTGCCATTCTATCTTTTGCATGTTTTGTATAAACGAGTTTTACTTTACGCTTCTTTGACATCACTCTTATACATTTCCATTATAAGTATACCATTTTTAGCACAATATGTCGAGTGGACTATAAAAAATTAGGATTTTTTCAGTAATGATGGAATTATAGCACTTTCCATGCCTCGTGTCAAGCTTATCGCAGGTGCAGCAAGAATTCCGCAACATGAGCCCTTGGCAGAGTATAATTACCCCTGTAGAAGCATTCCAGCAGGATCAAATCTCAGGCAGCAAATTCGCAGAGCCATTTTCAGTACCTTTTACTATAAAAACCCTAAACAGAAGATACCCCTCCCATTGCTTATTGCGGGTAACAACAAAGACTTAAATTATGCAAAGAATCTTCTTGATAGGCAGTTACGGCGGGAATAGGAGCTTGGCATCTGTTGTCTGTAAATAAAGTTCGACTGTAATAAGCCGTGCCCAGTGTAATTTGCTATATCTGTATCTGATCTCTGGCTTGAGGTTACGGTTAATAAAAGCATGAAAGAGTGTATATGCTAACATTATCAACAACCAGAAGGCTTCAATTCCTACTGTATCGTGCTTATAGACATGGTTTGCATGCCAGGAATTTACTAATTCATTAAACCCTTCATTCTCTATCTTCCAGCGCTTGTGAGCTAAGGCCACAAATTCTTCTGTCGGTAGTACGCTTTTTGAGATTGTGCCTGCCCACATCCATTCAGAAGCGGCCTTCTCTTTCTTTTTGTTTAATTGTCGTTTAACCTCGCTGGTCTCTAATGACCGGACTACCCGTATCTTATTTACAAACTGTGTCCATGAAGTAAAATCTTCTATATCCCAACACTCTCTCTTAATTTTCCCATCTTGGTAGATTAAAGGCTCCTCAAACTTGAATAACCCTTCAGCATCCTTAAAGAGGTCCCTTCTCTCGTCTTTTAGCACAGCTATAACGTCTCTGCCGTGCTCTAAGCCCAGCCAGAAGAAGTCTGCCCTCAGGTATAATCCGTCAAGTATTATTATGCTAAATGCCTTGGGGTAATTCCTAAGCACCCTCTTCAATAGGCGCGTTGCTGCTGCAACTTCATCTTCTCCCGGGGCTTGAGGTTCTATATCTAAAGGTATGTAAAAATTCCCGCAGACAAGCTGGGCCATTACCTGCCTGTGATAGTATTGTGTAACATCCCCTTTAGTCTTATGGATTACTCTTTTAAGGCATCCTTTACAGCAGCGAAGGTAACTTGAGTGTGACTCATGGCCATCTATGACTAAGGCAAACATGCCCGCATAAAGAGAATTTAAAGCCTTATTTCGTTTAAGCTTGCTGTATACCTGCCTAATAACCTGACGCAGGTCATCACAATTTAACTTTGCGAAGACACGCCCTATAGTATCGGCGCTGGGCAAGTTATCACGTATCCATCTCTGCCAAAATTTGTGTCCATCTGTCTGTTCTAACGCGTTTAAACTACCGAGTTGCGCTAAACTCATTACTAACGCTGATGATACTGCTGTCGATGTCCCTATCTGCGGTTTTTTACGTCTATCCGAGACATTCTCTATCTGAGAATGCAGATCAAAAACCTTATCTGAGTATCTTAGTAAACGCCTAAGAATATCTTACTCCTTTTTGAGCCTATCTAAACAATGCTTGGATATTTTTGAAATATCCCTGTTAATCTCTTTATAGTTTTTTACCCATTCATAAGCCTGCTTTTGCTTAGGTTTTGGTATATAGACCATTTTTCTTTTGGAATCTAGGCGGGTTGCAAAATAACATGCAGGGTGCCCCTTATCAGCTTTAGTGCACCAGCAGTTATCCTTACCGCATTTAAAAGTGCTGTCTACTAAACTCCCCTGAAGAAATGGCTTTCGATGAACCGCCTTTGCTAATCGTGAACGCAAACACCTTTCCTCAGCTTTGATATAGCCTCTGTGCTTCATGATAAACCTCCTTTCTATCCTATATAGTATACTATATAGGATAGAAAGGAGAAAGTCAACAAAAAAATGAATGCGAATTTGCTTTTTTTAGTAAGGGGTGGTAGGAATGAAATTAATCGACGCTACTTAAAAGACGGGGTACTCAAGTTGCGGAATCGCTGGCATGAGATTGTGAAGATTTATTTGCTGCTATCTTCGCACTTATTGCATAGTTCAGGGTCTTTTTCAGAAGGCCGGACGCCAAAGAGCTTAAGCGCTATCCATCTATAGAGAAATCCTTCCAGCGGGACCTTGCATTTCTTGCATTTTTTGCACATATTAGTGCCCTTTCTTTGCTTTCCAATGATGATTGCACTGCTTGCAAACCCACTTTTGCTTTAGAAACGGCAGGGGTATGCCTAAAAGATCCATGAAAAAATTACTAGCTTTTTTGAAAATCTCTCATAGTGTGTATTAGTAGAATTGCATTTAGGGCAATGAGTTTCTCCTATTATGCTTTCTTTTTCCGCTGTTTCACCGTCTGCAGTATCAGGAATATGCTTTAGTATTTCATCGGCTTTCTCAGCCTCAGATTCCTTGACTTGAAGCTTATACCCGCCTAAAGCATTTGACCAGAGCCAGTTTGTGCTTATCGTATTCTCATCTACCAGGGAGCTTTCTACGCCTTCTGACTCAAGCCTGGATTTTGCTATCTGCGCGTCTAGTAGATATATATAATTACGTATTATAGCAAGGGGTTCATCTATTTCGTGGTTTTCTTCGGGAAGATTATTAACAAGATCGGTATCGCACTCTTTGCATTTATATATGCCTTTTGCGTATTCTGATTTACATTTTGGACACCACATTTTTACATGCGCTCCTTATTTAAACCTCTTAGAGCTTTTCAGCTTATCTTTCTGGACCTGCTTTCGCTCTCTTAGCAGCCTTGATATATTCTTTTGCCTTCTTGTGATAGTCTGCTTGGCCATATCATTGAAAGTTTGAAGTATATTCTTCTATTGATTTAACATCTACCAAGTGAGGAGATAGCAACCATTGTTGATTAGCAAACTCTTCAGGAAACAACTTTAAAATCTTACCAATTACAATTACAGGCTTATCATTAAATTCTTCTACTTGCTCTGCTGAAGGTTGATAACCAATGACTACACTCGCGCCATCCTTAATCGCTACCTTAGCAACCCAACATTTTCCTGCGTTGACATGTTTATATGTCCCAATTAGCCTTACTTCTGTTCCGTGAAATTGCTCAATATCCTCTTTTGATTGACAAAGTGGATATTCCTCTTGAGTAAAAGACGGACTTACAAACAAGAAACTCCACAGTATTGCATATATTACTAATTGAGATAACCTTTTCTTATCCATCGTAACTCCTTTTTCTATATTTTACATCTCTAATATACCAATATCAAGAAATAGTAGCCCAAAAAGCATTTATAATTCACACCCCCCGCAAGAAGTTGCACCCCCTATTACTTCAGCAAAAATCTGGTCCGTCTTCGCCTTTTTAACGCGCATTCGACTGGTAGGCTACGCCGGACTTTTCAATTTTTGCTGAAGTTTAGCACGGACAGAGACAGCTCTTCTTCGCCCTGCAAATCGTAAGCCCTGGTAGGGCTTCGAAGGAGCTGGCTCCCCCCTTTGCCCTTACTACGTGGATGTTACTGTAGGGCTACGGAGGGCAGGCCCTCCTTCGCTCCTGCTACGCGGATACTACTGTAGGGCTACGGAGGGCAGGCAGATAAAAGCACGTTGCCTGCGAGTCGCATTTCCAAAAACAAAAGCATTATTATTCTTAAAATCTAACTCAAACCTAGAACCAATAATATTATAAAGAAACCCACAATAACAGACTCAGGCCAAGGCCCGTTCCTTGTAATTCAATATGCTTGCCAGGGTAAGCGGGCTTTAGGATTAAGGGGTGGACCCTTCGGCCTTGCGGCCTCAGGATGCCCCCTTACTACTTGAAAAACAAGCGGAGGGGTCATATGATATAAAGGGTTAGGGATAAGGTAATTTTAGGGGAAATTGACCTAACTAGATGTAAATTAAATGGTAAGGATAAAATTAGGCGGCTATTTAAGCCGCTTGGAGCTTTTCAGCTTATCCTTCTGGGTCTGTCTTCGCTCTCTTAGCAGTCTTGATATATTCTTTTGCCTTCTTGTGATAGTCTGCTTGGCCATTATGTAAACTGCCCCTTTATATTATTATACTCGCGTTCCTGGAGAAGCTCAATGGAATAGTAGCGGTTAGGGAAGATTTATGGCAACTTAATAACCATTTTTATGGAAGCCTATCCTGCGCTTGGGCTTTTCAGGAGGCGCCATAAGCTGGCGTATAGCCTCAAATATGGCCCGGATTTCAGTGTCATGTCTCTCTGTTTTGCGCTCAAGCTGGTCAAGCTTATGAGCAAGCTCTTTATGAGTAGATAAGATCCGGCGAAGCTTCACAAAAGCCCGCATGATGGCGATATTGACCTGGATAGCTCGTTTGCTATTTAGTACAGTAGAAAGCATCGCAACCCCTTGCTCTGTAAAGGCATATGGAAGATATTTAATATTATAGCCTTTCTTCAAGGTCACAATTTGTGACCTTGAAACCCTTATCTCAGACCATTTTAGCTGAAACATGAAGTCCGAAGGAAATCTTTCTTTGTTGCGTTTGACCGCCTGCATTAATACTTTCGCCTTAACCCTATATAAGTCAGCTAGATCTGTGCTTAACATAACCTTTTGACCGCGTATAAGATAGATTTTTTGCTCCAGCTTTTCCTGGACGATCTCTATCTGCTCCACAGTTTTCTCCTTTCTACTTGAAGTCACATATTGTGATCTCAAAAGTCTATTTTGGAGGTCGCAATTTGCGATACCCAATATTCAAGGTCGCATTTTGCGACCTTGATGGTCTCATCTTGAAGTCACAATTTGTGACTTCAACCTTTATTGCCTTCGTACCCAGGCTGGTGCCAATTTGTCACCAGTCCTATCCTTATCTTTTCAACCCCTCACTTATACCTTTCTTCGACACTTTGAGGAGGTTTTTTGAGGACCCCTGATAGTTTCCCGACGAGGATATAGGAGCCAGGCGTTAAATCCGCTCAAAACATGGTGCCACAGAGTAGGGCATTTTTGCTTGACATGGGACGGTGA
>JBDRAM010000030.1:0-4691 GCA_043823785.1 Candidatus Omnitrophota bacterium | reverse complement strand
CAACGCAATGGTTGACACGCCCTCGTTTAAATCAGAAATTACTATGCTCTTCGAGAGCACGAATAGATGACTGAAAATTGACCGTTTGTCAATATTTCACAAAATAGTAATCTTTAGAAAATAGAAGTGGTGATTAAGGAGCTGTTAAGATTGTTTGTGGTAACTCAAGCGGGAGGAAGCATGCAAAATACTTACATTTTGTATATAGAAGAGGTGGTTCTTCTTGACATGTTTTTTCATAGATGACAAGCGTCGTCATTGCGGGCGAGCGTATGCGAGCGAAGCAATCTCAAACAATAATAAAAAAGGAGTGTTAAGATGAACAAGAGACTATTTTTTAAGGCCATATCAGGGATAATTACAGTCGTATTTTTCATAAACAGTGCTGCCACAGCCGCGCCGCTAACAAAACAAGAGAGTAGCTTAAGAGGCTTGGCCGCAGGCCTTGATGAGCAGACGTCGTTTGATATGGCGGAGAAGCTTTCTATAGTCGCGCGTCACGATACAGCACTTTATCCCAGGAGAGGATCCACGGGTGAGCATACTAAGACCTCATCAGCCGGTGTAGTCTTAGCAGAGCAAGCTGCCACCTTTGCTATAGGCGGGAAAAATAGCAGGATGGTTGTTGAGCAAGATATTTTAGCGGCAGTTAAAATTACAGATATGAAAAATATACCTGAAAAATCAAGGAACATCATAGATGGCTATCAGCCAATTTTAATTTTAGAGAAAGTAGCAGATGGTGAACTCAGATTACTCATAGGTCCAAATAGAGAACCTGAGTCTGATTTTGTAGGCCATGAGATGCTTTTTCCTAAACCTGGTTATAGCCACGGGATTTCAGTAGAAGAAATAGAAAAGTTGCTTAAACCAGAGAATATTTTCTTAACACACATACCGGCAGACGAGCAGATAGCTTCTTTAAGAAAATTCATCCAAGCTAACAAATCCTCATCAGCTGGAGCTGTCATAGATGAGATATTTACCGGTTTGACAAGCAGAGCTCCGGAAGCTAGAAAAAGTGCTGTGCTAGAATTTCAGAAAAACTTTCCTGCTCTTGCAGATACTATTGCTAATTATTATGAGGTGCTTCCTGTCCCCGGAACTAGTTTTTTGCCTGTTATCAGAGATCGCAAAGCCCCCATACCTGCTTTTAATATCGACATGGCACAGCTTACTGCTTTACAGATACCGACTTTCCTTAGGGCAGCGGTAGCAATGAACGCTCCTGTAATGGTAGAAGTGGGCCCAGGCGCACTATTGACCTATTCTGATGAAGTGCCGCAGCTTCCTGAATTCTTATCAAAGGCATCACTTGAGGTGATGGACTCTGGCTGGAAAACACCGTTAGCCGCAGTCCACCTTGACCATAATCAGCTTACCAAGATAAAAGTAGACGACTATGTTAGGCTTGATGCAGTAGGCAGAGAGAAGGCCCTTCAGGAGCCTATCAGAAGGGTTCTTGAGGCGATAGATAATGGTTTTACATCTGTGGCGCTTGACCTATCTACTCTTATGCTTTTAAAAGAAAAAGATGTATGGAAGAGGCTTGAGCATGTTATATACGCGACAGCAAGGGTATATTGGGCCGCGGCAGAACGAGCCAAGGAATTAGGTATTAAGATAAGTGTTGAAATAGAGGTAGGCGATATAGGTAAAGATATCAGCACTGCTGAAGAAGCCCTTGCCTTATATGCCGGTACGCTTGAGAAGTTATCAGAGCTAGCCAGCATAGATGATGTAACAGGACGAACACTTTCAAGTAACATTGCAGATGCACGCGTAAAGGAACTATTAGATACAGCAAAGATAATCTATATGGCGGCGCAGCTGGGTTCATCGCATGGCTACGACATCAATCATAATGATATGCTCGAGCCTTATAAGGGCGGTGTAATTACGGAAGCCCAGTATAAAGAAGGCCATAAAGGCTATGTTATTGAGAGGGCTAAAGAGATTATCGAACGTTTTGGCATAGCACTGGAAGGCGTAGAGATCTATATAGCCTATCATGGATTCTCAGGCTTTCCGATAAAGATAGTCCCCCGACTTATAGATACCGGAGCCGGCAAGGTCAATATTAATACCGATTCCCAGGCTGAGATATGGAAGATATTACAGGCCTGGTTCCCGGATGTATATAAAGAGCTTTTTATTGTCTCCTATAAAGCAGCTCAAGGAAAGAACGCAAAGCTTTTTGAGCTAATATCTGAACTTCATAAGGATCCTGAAATAGCTTATAGCAGGGCAGTCAAAAAACCAAACAGCAGAATAGATGTAAGAAACAGGATTATCTTCGGAAAATACGGTTGTCCTGGCGCAAGAAAGCTATTCAGGGGAGCCGCAGGCCACGCCCTTCTTGAGAAGCTCTATCAGACCTTTTTGCGCACGGACGTCAAGAAGCGTATCATGAGAGATATGTTCAATAAGATAAGACTGGTAGTCACAGATGATGCTGAAAACGGGCTTACTGCATTAGAGGCCCTTGATAAGATAGGATACAAGCGTTTTATTGATTTATATACAGCTTTAGGGTTAAAGGATAGCGCAGACTTAATCAAAGTGGATAGATTTAGTGAGTTACGCCTCCAGCAATGGCAGTTAAAGGACTTAAGAGAAAAGGCAGAGGCGATAGCTAACAAATCCTCATCAGCGGGGAGATCAGATATTATGCCTACGGGCGAGCGCGCCAGGTTCTTACTCGACTGGTTAAGCGCGGCAGTACATGATGAAGAGGGCGCACAGACTAAAAAAATAGCTCGTGAGGGCCTTATTCGTGCAGCAGGAGGAAAAATACAGGAGGCCATAGCAGGCCTGGTTCTTTTTCGTGACGCAGAATACATGAAGGCTGTAGGCTCGCTTGATACAATTGATAAGTTAAGGGCCTCGGAGGGATTATTTACCCCTGGCCGCGATGCATATAAAGCGCTTAGGGATAGGGGCGGGGCGCTTATAGCAGTAAACCTTGTGGGCTACAACCAGATCGAAGGCCATCTTAATGCCGCTACGTCAGAAGATGCCGGCATTATTTTAGAGATTGCCCGTTCCCAGCTTGATTATGCTATGGATGAAAAGATGGCCCTTGCTTTTATAAGGGAGACAGCAGAACGCATTGGATATAAAAACCCGTTGATTTTGCACGGTGACCATATACAATACTCTGAAAAATTGTTTAAGGCAAAGGCGATATTAAAAGAAGAGTATGAGAGAGTGAAAGGCGAAGGCACATTTAAAGATAGCATAGATATTGAAGATATTGACAGAGTAATTTTGGAAGCTGTGCAGGCCAGGCTTAAGTATAATGCCAAAAAAGAGAGAAAGGCGATAGAGGGGTTTGTAGAGAGGCTTATTAAAGCAGGGTTCACTTCAATCGCGATAGATGCCTCTACCATATATGATGAGATAGCTGGTGAGGTTGTTTTAAATTATTATCTTAATTATGGCACAAAGGCTGAGCAGCTGGTAGCTATATTAGAAAAGAACTTTATGCTCTCCCTTGAATGGGGCGCGGATTTTCTTAAGATGAGCACGCTTGACCAAGGAGATATAAAGATATTCGAGCAGATGAAAGCTAAAGTTGCTGAAGATATGGAGAAGCGGGGCAAACACCAAAATGAAATAGGCCAGGCTACTAAATATATGGAAGACGCTTTCGGTATTTTATATGAGAAGGCTCGTGTGCAGGATCTTGCTCCTAATGATGTTATTGCAGCTTATGATAAGATTATGAAAGAGCTTGCAGAAGCTACTATAACAGGTAAGATAAGCGAAGAAGTGTTTAGTAAAATGACAGAAAAACAAAAACTTTTTTTGCTCCCGACAAACAACGCGGCCGAGACCTTGCATCAACTGGAGCATATAGATAGTATGCTGCACACCCATGCACCGGAACTATTGGGCCATTTTGGAAAAGAGATAGAAGTAGGACATGTTGACAGAAGGGTGCCGAATCCAAGACGCGGGGGAAAACTCGAAGCTAAAATGACGCACCCGCTTGCCGTTAAGGCTATGGGTGAATATATTACGTTAAAAGGCCAGAACTTTGACATTGTAGCAACAAATAACGGTTCAGGGCACGGCACAGACTTTGACAAAGAGACCTTGACGCCCGTATCACAGGTTGGAAAGATAAGCCCATGGCTGACAAAAGAACTGCAAGCGGAGGCTGGCAGATTTGACGCGGCTATTGCACAGCACGGAACTTCCGGCAGCGACATGGAAGAGCTTGCTGTGTTGGCTGAAACAGGGGTAATCAAATTCAATATTGCCACGAACTATCAGCAGATTATCTTGAATGTGCTTTCTCTTTTAGATGACGGCTTAAGCCCCGATAAAGTTTTAAAGAGGAGCAAGGCCGACAGAGAGGCGTTGGTTAATGGCCTGCATAAAGATACAAGAGAAAAGATAAGGCGCTTAGCTGAGGCCTTTGCAATAAACGCCGATGCGGCAATATTAAAAGGTGATGACAGCCTTTTTGCCGAACACCTTAAGCGCGCATACGCCTGGGGCATCAAGAAAGGTAAGATAAAGGCTGTATCCAGCAAAGAAGATATCGCTACATTACTGGCCAAAGAGTTTAAGCGGGTTTTTGTGGAAATGAATAATAAATTTTATCTGCTGGGCCATAATGCAGCTGCCAAATCCTCATCATCCGGCACATTCGAAGAAGGCAAGAAAGCGA
Source organism: Candidatus Omnitrophota bacterium (assembly GCA_043823785.1). Lineage (GTDB taxonomy): Bacteria > Omnitrophota > Gorgyraeia > JABMRG01 > JABMRG01 > JBDRAM01. The sequence continues at coordinate 10 of JBDRAM010000030.1, read as the reverse complement.
TATTCGCGGC
>JBDRAM010000029.1:0-3736 GCA_043823785.1 Candidatus Omnitrophota bacterium | reverse complement strand
GGGGTCTATCTTTTTTGTGTCTCCCGGATATTATAGATTCGGACTTTTCATATTTCGCTTGTCGTAATAAATTTTTAACTGTTTCTGCTGGTATAATTAAAAATCTGGGCTTGATTGCCCCTCTACTGTCTGAATCACAGTTCTCCACTAGTTGTTCTTGACAATTCTCTTAAATATGATATTATATCACTATGTATTATATGTAAAAGAGCTTAGCTAATCTTAAACCCGTAAGCTTGGATCTTAAGATAGACTGAACTTACGGATTTACTATATACAAGAAAGGTTATATACTTAAAAAAACAAAACTATGCCAAAAGAAGAAGCGATAGAAACCTCCGGTAAGATCACAGAAGTTCTATCTAATGCCATGTTTCGTGTTGAACTCGAAAATGGCCATAAGATAGTGGCTTATCCGTGCGGTAAAATGAGAAAATTCTTTATAAGAATCGTGCAAGGTGATACCGTTACGGTTAAGATGTCCCCTTATGATTTGAATAGAGGAAGAATTACTTTTAGGCACAAGTAAATTATAGTGTCTAAGAAAATAGCAGAAATTCAGCTATAGGGGCTTAAGTAAAAAGGGAGCGGGAATAATGAAGATATATGTAGGCAACTTATTATATAGTACTACAGGAGATGATTTGCGGACAACTTTTGAGGCTTTCGGGCAAGTTGAATCCGCATCTGTTATCCAGGACAAATACAGCGGCAGATCAAAGGGTTTTGGTTTTGTTGAAATGTCTGATAAAGAACAAGCACAGAAAGCTATAGATGAGTTAAACGGTAAAGACATGGGCGGGAGATCGCTTAATGTTAACGAAGCGCGCCCGCGCGCTGAAGGCCGCAAACCGGGAAGCGGCGAAGGAAACAGGCAGAATCGCTGGTAGGAAAAAGAATGATAGATAACTCAAAAAACACGAAATCAAACGAAATAATAGGAAATAATATGACAAAAACGCTGCGCCAGGCAAGCACTTCCTTTTACGGCCTCGGGATCGCTCCGAAAATACTGGATATAATAGAACAAATGAAGTTTACAGTTCCTACGCCGATCCAGTATAAGGCCATACCCATTGCCATAGAAGACAAAGATATTATAGGAGTTGCGCAGACCGGCACCGGCAAGACACTTGCCTTTACCGTTCCTATCGTTCAGCGCCTTTCTCAGGGAAAAGGCCGCGCGCTGGTCCTTGTACCTACCAGGGAACTTGCTATTCAGGTTAATGAGGAATTTCAGAAGATTGCCACGTCGTTTGGCATAAAGACAGCTGTTATTATAGGCGGAGCATCCATGCAGCTGCAGCTAAAAGCGCTAAGAAAAAACCCACGTGTTCTGATCGCTACTCCGGGACGTCTTGTCGACCACATGGAGCGGCGCACAGTTCTTTTGGCTGATGTAAATATACTGGTTTTGGATGAGGCGGATCGTATGCTTGATATGGGATTTCTACCGCAGATTGAAAGAATTATTAAATTTATTCCACGGAACAGGCAGACCATGCTTTTTTCCGCCACCATACCGGAAGAGATCGTTAGAATGGCAGCCGCGCACATGAGGCTCCCCATACATGTTGAAGTCGCTCCTTCAGGAACTACCGCGGAGCGCATTATACAGGAACTCTTCATTGTTAAGAAAAGCTCAAAGAATAAGCTTTTAATAAAACTGCTTGACAGCTATCACGGCCCGGTACTTATCTTTTCCAGGACAAAAATAGGCGCTCAAAAGATCACGCGCGATTTACAGCGGATGAACCGCAGGGCTGCTGAGATCCACTCAAACCGTTCACTTGGCCAGAGAAAAGAGGCTCTGAATGGTTTTAAATCAGGAAAGTATAAGATACTTGTTGCCACTGATATTGCTGCCAGGGGCATCGATGTCACGGGCATAGAGCTCGTTATAAACTATGATCTCCCGGATGATACAGAGAATTATGTCCATCGTATCGGCCGTACAGGCCGCGCCGGACACGAAGGCCGCGCTATATCTTTCGCGACACCTGAACAGGGCAATGATGTCAGAAGCATTGAAAAGCTTATTAAGACTGCCTTGCAAATAGTTGAACATCCTGAATTTCCAAAAGAGAGATTTACCGAAGAGTCAAAATCTCGCCAAGGCCCAAAGCAGTACCAAGGAAAACGAAAAGGCCGCAATAGATTTCAGGAGCATAGGCAGAACAAACGCTACCGCCGCAAATAGCGCAAATACTAGCTATAAAGGGCAGACTTTTTATTTCGGGTACAAGACACTTTTCCCTCCGCCTTGATATAAAGGCGAGAAAGTGTTTTTAGTAATACATAATGCGACAAGCAAAAGGAGCGTCAAGATGGGCAATATAAAACCATTAAATTTTTTAAAATATTTTTTGTCTATAGCGATAATTTTATCAACCAACACCGCCTTTGCGTTTATGGATAATTTCCGTGAAAACAGAGAAGACAAGCGCAAGCAGGAAATAGAAAATCTTCAAAAAAAGTTTGAATGGTGGCCTACAGACGCTACCCCGGCTCCCGTAAAAGATGATAAGCGCAGTGGCTATTGGTGGATGCCGACAACCCCCGGCGAGATGAGACCATGGGGCAATAGAGGTTACATATACCTCTATAAAATAATTTATGATTATAAGGAAGAGGAACTGCCGCCCCCAAAGCCCCAGGAGCTGAGGGCATCTCTGCTTGTAAAAAAGATCATAAAAAATATTAAGATATACTTCGATTACGATAAGGTGGATTTAAGGCCTGACGCTATAAAGATACTTGAAAGCGCGGTAAGCACTTTAAAAAGAAATCCTGAGGCAGATATACTTATTACCGGAAATTGCGACATGCGCGGATCAGAGGCATACAACCTTAAATTAGGAAATAAAAGAGGAGATGCTGTTAAAGATTTCATGCTTGAAAAGGGTGTTGATTCAGATAGAATTCTCATAGTCAGCAAGGGCAAATTAGATGCCGTTGCTAAGATTACAGATCTTGTAGGAATGCAGCAGGATAGAAATGCTCAGTTTATGATAGCGGAGGTTGAGGAGGTAATGATTCCCCATGGAGGAGAGGCAGAAAAACTGGGAGCAGTGCAAATCGATGAAAATAAATATTTGCTTGAAGAAGACATAGATGTGGAATCAAAGATCATGGTCTCAACCAGAGAATACACCATAAGAAGAGGCGATACCCTAAAGAAGATAGCACAGGATCAGCTGGGTGCCAGCCACAGGTGGAAATTCTTGTATGAGGTAAATAAAGACCGCATAAAAGACCCAGACTTATTATTAGAAGGCACTGTTATAATAATACCTATTGAACGTGAATCTCAAGTAAGAACACCAGCCTTTGAAGAAAGTGTTGAGCAGGAATCAGACGCGGATACGTATGCCATATCTGATGAAGAAAGCTTTGAGCAGGAATCAGACGCGGATACATATACCATATCCAAAGATGATTCATTATGGAAAATAGCGCAGAAGCAATTAGGAGACGGCAAGCGCTGGAAAGAAATATATGAACTTAATAATGACAAGATTAAAAATCCAGACAAGCTTAAGGTCGGCGCAACCATAAGGATACCCAGGAAATAAAACAATAGCTCCATCGCGGACTTGACTTCAATATTCTTCTTTATCTAACCTCCAATCTATAATTTTGTTGACAGCGTTATATGTATATGATATAATCAAATAGTTTTATAATACATTTCAATAGATTTAAACAGAAAGCCTACCCATGCCAAACACTAACA
>JBDRAM010000028.1:0-4863 GCA_043823785.1 Candidatus Omnitrophota bacterium | reverse complement strand
CATAGAGTATATTGATAAGCCAATAGATAGATAAAGCGGCCAATATATGAAGTATGATATTGGTTATATGGTATCCTCTTACGTCGAGCTTCCATATGGAGTGATCGAGCATATAGGTAAGCATCTGGACGGGGCGGTATGAACGCGACTTCTCGCCATAGCCTGAAATATCCTTGGCAAATATATCAGGGATATGAGAAACACTCGTTATGTATACATTCTTTTCAACTATTGACTCGTCATCCCACACAAACTCACCATTTATTGAATTGGCATATGCTGCAATACCCAAAATCACTATTAGGATTAATGAGATAAAGGTATATAATCGGGTTTTGTGGCAATCTACACTTTTGCTGTTCTTAGACTCCATCACTCTTCCTGTAAGGTTCGAGGAGTTTCAAAAATCCAGGGTCAGCCTTATGGCCAAGCCTGACTGCCTTATCGCAGTATTCTAAAGCCTTATCAAACTCATCCATGCTATAATAGACAAGTGACATATTAAAATATGCTGACTTATATCCAGGATTGATCTCTATCGCTCTTTCTGTATATCTTATGGCTTCGTTAAATTCTTTTAAACTATAATATGCCATTCCAAGGTTATTATACGCGTAGGCATAGCCCGGGTCTAATTCTATAGCCTTTAGATAAAGGCTTATCGCTTCTTTATAATTTCCGGAATCGTAATATATCATGGCAAGATTACTGTATGTATAAGCTATACCGGGTTCTATCTCAAGCGCTCTTTTATATGATAAGAGAGCGTCTTTCCTCCTGCCCAGCTCCCTATAAACATTGCCGAGGTTATTATATGCGTCCGTATAATCAGGATTTATCTCTGTCGCTCTCTTATATGATGCCGCGGCGTCCTCATATCTTCCGAGAGCCTTATACGCGTTACCGAGATTATAATAAGCTCCCTGGTAATCCCTATCTATCTCTATGGCTTTTCTGTATAATTCTATAGCATCCTCATACCTAGAAAGTTCATAAAAGACAACTCCAAGATTAATATATGAATCGGGAAAATCCGGTTTATACCTTATAGCCTTATTGTATAGATCTATCGCCTCTTTATACATCCCCCTGTCTTTATACAGATTGGCAAGATTAAAATATACCTTTATGCTGCCCGGCGCGTAACGTAAGGTCCTTTCATAAAATGGTATCGGCTCCTTCCAGCATATATTCTGCCTTGCCGTTAGGAAACCATAAATTATCAAAAAGCCTGTTATTATCGCGGCAGTCAAAACCTTTAAGCCTTTTCTTCTGTACATAGAGCTTAAACCGCCGGCTGCGATAAGAAAGAACCCCATAGACGGAATATAGAGCCAGTGCTCTGCCATGTAGGCCTTAAGGGGATAGATATTGGATGAGGGCATGAGTGCTGCGAAAAACCATAATATAGAAAAAGATACCAGGGGGCTGTTCTTTCCTCTCCTGAACGCGTAGGTTATAAGTGAAAATAATATTATAAGGCCTGATATTGCCTTGATGCTACTCATGCTAAATAACTTATCGCCATACTCCATATGAAGGCCTGCGGGAAATATTAAAAGCCTCACATATTCAGTTAAGGCTGTAAAGAAGCCGGGCACTCTTTTCAATAATGTTGTATCGCTAGATAAATGAGGCATAAGAGATCGCAAGGCCAGCAGGCGGAATACGATATAAAGAGCGGTGATCAAGCATATCGGCAAAAACTCCTTTATGCCTATTCTCTTCCTGAAACTGAAATGATAGGCTAAGATCAAGGCAGGTATAATAATGCTGTTTTCTCTCGATAGTATCGCTAAGATATAACAGAATGGGATAAGAAAATAGAAAGCCTTACTTTTGATCTCTATATTTTTTACATACATTATAAGGGTTAAAAGTATAAAAACAGCCGCTAAAGGGTCTGCCCTTCCTGATATATACGCTATGGCCTCGGTATGTATGGGATGGGCCACAAAAAAAACTCCCGCAAGCAGGGCGATAAAATTATCTTTGAAAAGAACACATATGAATAAGTACAAAGATATAGCTGTCAATATATGCAGAATGATATTTGTAAGGTGGTAGCCTCTCACATCGAGCTTCCATATGGAATAATCCAGCATATAGGTGAGCATCTGAAGGGGCCTGTAAGAAAAAGTGCTCTTTTTACCTCCACCCTGGCTTATATTGCCGGAACCTATATCTTCTATAAATATTTTTGGCATATGGGCAGGGCTTTTTATATAACTGTTTTTCTCTATAAGCCCTTCGTCATCCCATATGAAGCTGCCTGTCAGCGAATTAGCGTATACAGAAAATCCCACTACCGCTATTAAAAGCAAGGATCCTATGCATACCATCCTTGCCTTGCCTCCCATTAACATTTTACTTACCCTTCCTGTGTGGCTTTAGCATGTTTAAAAATCCTGGATCGACCTTATGGCCTAATTCTATTGCCCTGTCGCAGTATTTTATGGAAAGATCATACTCGCCCGTATGGAAATATGTCACGCCTAGGTTAAAATGCGCTGACCCATAATCGGGATTAAGCTCTATAGCCTTGTTGAAAGATTCTATAGCTTCCTTATATCTGCCCATGATACCATATGTATTACCGAGATTATTATACGGGTTTGGATAGCCTGGGTTTATGCTTATAGCTCTGTTATATAAAGCTATGGCATCGTCCGTTCTTCCGGTCCTTGAATATACTATTCCCAAGTTATTATATACCTCTTCATATTTCGGGTCTATCTCAAGCGCCTTCTTGTAAGCAGCCACGGCTTCATCATATCTGTTAAGCGCGTAGTATGCTAATCCGAGATTATAATATGCCTTCGCGTAAGTAGAGTCTATCTCTATGGATTTCCTGCATAATCTCAACGCTTCTTCGAAATTATCCTTAATATAATAAGAATATCCCAGGTTATTGTATACCCTCGCGCTGTCCGGTGAGTACCTTAAGGTCCTTTTATAAAACTCAAGCGGCTCCTGCCAATAGCTGTTCTGCCTTATTGTCAGAAAAGAGTATACGCATAAAACGCATGATAGAATCACTATAGCGTATATCTTTGATCCTTCTCTTTTGAAAATATTATTCAGGAAATTAGCCGCTACAAGAAAGAACCCTATCGAAGGAATATACAGCCAGTGCTCTGCCATATAGGTATTTATAGGATATAGATTCAACGAAGGTATTAGTGTGATTAAAAACCATGATACGCCAAAAAATAGAAGCGTCTTTTTTCTCCTTATGGAATAGTATATAAGGGAGATTGCCGCGGCTAAGCCCAGAAATACCTTTGGGTGCGTTATACTAAATATCTTGTTTCCGTATTCCATGTGTAAACCAAGCGGGAGAAACATAAGCTTTACATAATCCAGAAAAGCCGCGAATGCCCCCGGTATTCTAGCCATAAATGTGGTCTCCTGCGCCAGATGGGGAAGCATATACCTAAGGATAGTTACGCGCGCGAGAATATAGAAAAGAGACAGGAGAAATATCGGTATAAATTGTTTTGCCCTTACTTTGATATTAAAACAATAATGGTATAGAAGTATCAACGCGGGCAATATTATACTATTTTCTCTTGAAAGAAGAGCCAGCGCGTAACTTAGTAAAGAGAATAAAAATAAGCTTATCTTAAAGTTATCTTTATTCTTTATATAAAGGATAAAGCACAACAGCATAAACAGAGCTGCCAGAGGGTCTGCCCTTCCTGATATATATGTAACAGCCTCTGTGTGTATCGGGTGCGTTACAAAAAGCAGGGATGCGGCTAAAGACAAGAATCTATTATCATAGAGTATATTGATAAGCCAATACATAGATAACGCTGCCAATATATGTAATATGATACTGCTTAAATGGTAGCCTTTGGGCTTAAGCCCCCAGAAAGAATAATCTAACATGTAGCTTAGTATCTGCATGGGGCGGTAAGAACAAGACTCACCCCCTGCTCCCGCTTCTATATTATTTGTGAAGATCTTATTTATATTCGAGGGGTTTTTTATAAATACGTTATCCTGCACCAGAGATTTATCATCCCATATGAAACTGCCTGTTAAAGAGTTTGCATAGACAATAAAACCGGCTGCGACTATTAAAGCAATCGGTAAAAATGGCTTCCTTCTTACAGTGTCTTTAAGTCTCATTTTAGTCACTTTCTCCTATGCGCCTCAAGAAGCTTTAAGAATTCCGGATCTACCTTATATCCAAGCCTTATGGCTTTATCGCAGTATTTAACGGCCTTCCCATATTCTTCTTCGTGAAAATATGTCATAGAAAGGTTAAAATATGCTGCCCCATAGCGGGAGCTAAGTTTGATAGCTTTTTCAAAGGAATCTACGGCCAGCTTGAATTGGCCGGTATAAAAGTATGAATTGCCAAGATTATTGTGCGCATTTGCATTGTAAGGATTTATGCTGAGGGATTTCTTATATGATGTAATAGCCTCCTGGTGTCTGCCCATATTGGAATATGATACACCAAGGTTGTTGTAGGCCTTTGCATAGTTAGGATCTATCTCTAACGCCTTGTTATATGAGATTATGGCATTGCTGTTGTCGCCGCTAGTCCTGTAAATATTACCCATGTTATAATACGCACTCGCGTAATCCGGTTTTAATTCTATAGCCTTATTGCAAAAATAAGCTGCTTTATCATAGCTGCCAATATCATAGTATAAGACAGCAATATTATTATAAAGCCTCGCGCTGAGAGGTGCATACTTTAATGTTCTCTCGTAAAACCTCAAGGGCTTCTGCCAATATCTATTCTGACTTATGGTAAGTGATGAATATATGGCTGTTATGAATATTATTACCAGTAACGCGGCTATCTTTAGGTTCTTACTCTTATATAATCTGTTTATCATGGCG
>JBDRAM010000027.1:0-27396 GCA_043823785.1 Candidatus Omnitrophota bacterium | reverse complement strand
GGCTGTCACGAAACTAATTTTAGCCTATGATTACAGTGATTTTCAAAAGATTACAGCGATTACCTAGTCGATAAACAATCTCCGTAATCTGTCATTTAGTAATCTTTGTAATCAAGGGCGGCACTTTTGTGACGCCCTATTTATTAGTTTAATTTCAATATCAGTATTCCCAGGATAATATAGCAGCAGGCTCCGATGCGGAAGTATATTAGAGGCTTCTGCGCAAACCAGGCTATCCATTTTTCCGCTAGTTTTGACTTTAACAGAAAGATGCCTTTTATGATCGCTATTATGCCGATTATCATAATAAGCTTGGGGAGCAATCCTTGAAGGTTCCAGGTAGCGGAAACCAGGGTTGAGCCTAAAATGATCGCGATAATTACAAAATACTTTCTCATGCGCCTTAAGCCTTTTTTCTGGAGCCTGCTTTTTAAAAGCTGCGGCCATATAAGGCAAAGCGTGCCTATGGTGAGCCAAAAATAGCCTAAAATCTTTATAAACATATAAGCCTCCTTACCAACCTGACAAAACTAACCTGGTTAAAATAGGCCACTTTTAACCAGGTTAAAAACCGCCACTTTTAACCTGGTTAGAATGTATAGTTAGAATGTATAAACTATGGATGAGATTAAGCGGATGTCGTTCTTTTTAGTGTCAAGAGGCGGGTCAGAGTTATACTCGTCTAACACGCTTACTCGGAGTGACAATACATCTGTTATGGGGTTTGTAAACGCTGTCTCTGAATAGATCCTGAACTCACCGCCATCAGCAATTGCGGGATAGACTTTTATGTCTTCTGAGATACGCGACTCACCCCAGAGCCTCTTCTCAACATAGCCGCGCGGTATTAAGACCATCTCTGTCTTATCCTCTACGTTTCCCCTAAAATTAGTGTGCTCAACACCGGCACCGAGTTCAACCAGCGCCTTAAAGTCAGGTTCAGCAGAAAACCAGTAGCCGATACCGCCAGCGGAAACAAGCCTGTAGTCTATATCAGCGAACCTATCATGGCCCGCGTCTAAGCTGTAAAAATTGTACCATTTCAAGTCAGAGCCGAAGCTGTACGCAAAACGCGTCATGCCTGAATATTTCTGCGCGTTCATCTTTTCATCTGATGAAGAATAGTACGCGTCGCCCTTTAATGAAAATTCATAGTGATCGGTCTTTTTATTGGCAATGAATTTTCCGGATAACTGGCTCTCTTCGGTGTTTCCTGTTGCCAGGTTATATCCTGCCGAAGCTTCCCGCTTCCACTTACCTTGCTCTTTGCTAGCCTCATCCGCGTAGACAGAGAAAGAAGATATTAATAAAATACACAGAACAACTAAACCATAAATAAACTTTTTATTCATATGCACCCCTTAAGGCTGTCCATTTTAACTTGTCTGATGATTATTTACAAGCTGAATTTTGATTATGCGGCGGAGTCAAGCGTAGTTAAGATCTTATGATTATGAAGAATTTTTATACTCGATGGTGCCTGCCCCATACCCGAGGCTATATCTAGCGTTTCTGCCAAGTGGTTCGGGGTCCCCTTAAGGACCGTCCCCAATGTTTGTTGGCCGGATGATGAGGATTTGTTACGTCCGTTGGTACCTGTCTCATCTTCCTCTTCGAGCCGCTGGGCAAGCGTATTCCACATCCTCATCTGGCCGTGATGCCATGGTATTAAGTCATTCAATATACCCAATGTTTCAATGTTAAAACCTTTTCTGTTGTATCTATTTATTTTGGGATCAGAAGCATTTTCAAGATAGACATCAACTACATACATGTACTCATCTATTGTAACTAGTGCCGTTACATGATAAACACCATCACTTATCATATTTGAATATATATCGCATCTAAAATCCAATTCATATCTATCGAGGCGCCGCTTAAACTCCACGCAGTGGGTCAGGCTATGAGTTGTAAAATTAGCATCCTGAAATGCCTTTTTATGGCTTTCTATAAAAGCCTTTGATTCTTCTGCAATTCTTGTGAACATATCCGCTACTTCATCATGTTCTTGCAACCCGCTGCTTGAGGATTTTGGGTTAGCGGGCAAAGAATTTAAATCTTTGCTTCCGGCAATCTTATAAACTGACTTATAAAAATACGCGCTCATTTCGTCAGTTCCATGCTCTTTGACAACCTTATGCTCAATAAGATTGGGTAGTTTTAGCTCTGGTGCATTAATAAGCTTTACGCATGCCTTTTCCATTCTTCTGATATACGGGCTGTCGATATAGTAAGCTAGGAGACTTTCTCTTCCATGTCTTAAAATGAAAAATCTTGAAAAATCGAAATAAACGATACCGTAATCCTTGCAAACGCGCAAGCCTTCTTGCAGAGCAAGGAGTTTTTTGCGTAAATATACGACTACAGCCTGGCCGAATATGACTATATCGTATTTATCATCAATCGGGATACCTTTATTCAGGTCGCATCTGATATATTGTGACCTTAGTGTTTTTATATATTCTTGCGCCTCTTCAACTTTCACCTCAGTTATGTTTCTTGTTTCTATCAGCTCATCATCAATCAGGCCAGCAAACCTCTTTTTCAATATTTCAGGATCACTATAAAGTAGATCTTCCTTATTGGCAGCGGTTATATCGATCTTGTCACCGTATTTCTGTATAAGGCCGAAGGCTTCAAAACCGCGCCCCGCGCCTATGAATAATATCTTAACTCGCTTGCCCCGCAATTCCTTAATCCTTTTCTCTATCTCAGCCGATATGTCGTTTCTGTAATCTATGTCGATAGACATAAAAGATTTACTTACAGCATATTCGTCTCCGTAGGGATTCTTAGCTTGCCTGCCGCCGGGGTTCTTGTGCCAGTATATACCTGCGCTTGAGGCCTTGCCTTTCTTATCAGTTATGGCAAATGCTGGTGGGCGCAAGGATGAGTTTTCAGATAGGGTATGCGGTTTTAGACAGACCGCACCTGTGCTTTGTGTAAGAAGAACTATAGTAAGAATGTGTGTAAGTAATGTTATCATTTTTTAATCTAACCAGGTTAAATTGCCCATTTAACAGATTAGCACATATATTCTCTATGCAGCGTTGTCAATCATAGCCAAAACCTTGCGATTTTCAATAGTTTCCATGCCTGCCAGCCTTTGAAAAATAATGGCGGGCGGGCTCAAGGGTGCCTGCCCCGTACATGAGACTATATCTAGCGTTTCTACCGAGTGGTTCGGGGGCCCTTTAATGACCGTCCCCAATACTCTGGCTACTTCATCGGGCTCCAACAGCCCACTGCTTGAGGATTTTTGAGGTGTTGAGCCTTCTTCATGAGCTAAAACACCAAGCTCCATATCCCGCCTTATCCTATTTAAAAGGGTGTTTAGCTGCATATCTCCGTTTAATACTTTTTCTAAACCCTTTCTATAGGGCGATAACTTCTTATTAATCCTTGAACATATTGCGCTTGCTGACGATCTGCTTAAGCTTGTCTCTATTGATATTTCGCGCTGTGTTAGCCCATCTGCATACCTTCTTAAATATATCTTGATGTCGCGCCCGGAGAACCACAGGACATTGCAGACTTCCGTGAATATATATACGCTTTCTGGACTAAGGAAAGCTATCGGCTTTTTGGGTTCAGCGATAACATTCCCGATATCTTTTTCATCATCAATGCGCGGATAACTGCGCATTGTTGTACTCTTTTTCTTCCTCCCGCTTTTTTCAAGCCGCACATAATCATATCTTGCGACAGCCATGACCTTCTGCTGGAAAGTGCGATACATGGATAAGCCAGGATTAAAAGATAGCGTCGCTACCTCTAAGCGCCTTATGATATAAGCCATAAGATCCGCCGAGTCAAGTCTATATTTAGTTGAGACTATTTTTACAAACAACTCAACCGTCTTTAGATGCGCGTACATAAGCGCCGATAGCGCTGCCTTATTGCCTCTGCCGTTTTTAATTAAATACGCTAATGTAAATTCCTGTTCTTTTGAGAGGCCGTTTATGTATAAATATGTTAATAAATCTTTTTCCGAGTTTATCTGCCCCAATTTACCAGGCACGGTAGGCTCTAATAGCCTCTTGACCTCGCCACAATCATCATTTGACCACCTTGTAGTCTTTTCCCCTATAATTTCGAGCGCTTTCACCAGGCCTTCCTTGCGCCCTCCTAAGCCATGTCTCCTTGCTACAAAGGTGAGCATGCCAGCAGTAATCTTCTTTTTTGCGGATTTAGGGCGCTGGAAAGCCTTTTTACTAAAATCCCCTACATTCAAATCTGAGATAGCCTTACCTAATATATTCGCAAGTTCTTGCAAAAGAACCCTTAGGCATGGTTTTAGATATTCATCTGGGATTCTTTCCCATGAAAAATCATCCTTAACAAATGTCTCTAATATATTCTCCGGCATATATCTTATATCTATATACTTTGCCGTGCGGAGTTTTTCGTTTTTTATATCAACAGCTTTGCCCAAAGTGCATAAATTGTTTCTCCTTGATATGAGGTCTATCAAACCTCCGAGTGTCTTTTTTTTGCCTGAATATATTACGAATACACGTTGATGACAATAATCGTCTGCTGTTAGATCGAGAGGGTCTTTTCCCAAAAGCCTGGCAAGCTCATCTGCAAAGACCGCTTCATCTGGCCAGAAATACTCATCCGGTATCTCGCTCCAGGGAAACAGATCCATGGATTTAAACGTATCCAGGACATTTTCAGGGTGGTACGGGTTATTAGGCCTTTGCGCTGTAAGTTGACCATGATCTTCAGCAAAGCCCATAAACGCTATATCGCTTATGGCAGATGCTATGGGACGCAAGCATGAGTCATGAGAATACTTATCTAGATCAAGGCATGAGGCTACAGATGATTTCATCGTGAACGCGATAATTAATATGTGAGTAAGTATTTTTCTCATGGTTTTTGGTTTTGTATGCATAATCATATTATGCCGCCTGAAAAATGGCGGTTACAGCCTTTCTGATTTCCTCTGCTTTAAAAGCAGCATCCTTGTCCGCTCTTATCTTATCCAGAAGTTCTTTAAGAGTTATGTCACCGCTTAATACCCTAATGAGCATTTTCTGATAAGGAGCTAATGCGTTGTTAGCTTTCTTTACTATAAACGATATTAAAGGTTCGGATAATAATGCTACCCTTGCCATCGCGCGCTGAGTCAATCTTTCAGTTTTTATTCTTATATATATATATATCTGTCACGCTCTGAAATCCAGAGAGCTTTAAAAATAGCATCAAGTGTGGAAGCATTTTCAGGCGTAAACAATACCGCTTCTCTATGGTCTTGGATAGTGGCCTCATACCCTCCCTTATTGGTCCATTCCGGAAACTGGCTTGCCTTGCCTCTGCTTTTTTTTCTTGTTCCGGATTTAGTACGAGCATAATCATATCTTGCCGACCGCATAACAAATTGTATAAATGTGCTATACCTGGCTTTTCCATTGAATGAGAGCGATGCGGTCTCAAGACGCCTAAAAACATAACTACTAAGTTCCGCCGGATCAACTTTGTACTTTCTTGATGCAAACAGAACAAAGTCATTTATCTGCCTCATGTGGCTATAGATAAGCGCCGATAGCGCTTGCATGTTTCCTCGGCCCTGATTCATAAGTTCCATCAGTAAGAGCTCTTGCTCTTTAGTGATACGGTATGAATATAAGTATGTTTTCATCTCGTTTTCTGATTTAACGGTTGACCAGTATTTCGGCATGGTAGGTTCAAGAAGTTTTTTTACCTCCTGCCAATCATTGCTTGACCAGGTAGTTCTTTCTTCTCCTAAGATTTCAAGTATCTTCTTTGCGGCATCCTTGCAACTCAGGTTGTATTTACTCCTTAGATAATGTAATAAGCCGGACAAGCTTTTACTCTTTTTCCCGGGCGTGCTTGAGAATACACTGTCAATATAATCAGTATAAACCAAATCTTTCACTTCTTTTTTACGCAATCTTGCCAGTTCGTCGGCCATAACCCTGATATCAGCCTCCAGGTATTCATCGGGAATATTCATCCACTGCATGGAACCTTCCAAGAAGGTGTGCAAGATATTCTCCGGTAAGTATTTCGGATCCACATATACCGCTGCGCGCAACTTGTCACGAATGATAGAAATAGCTGCGCCCTCACTACATAAATTATTCTTCCTATGCACAAGATCAAGCAAGCCCCGGAGAGATTTTTTTTCTCCGGAATACGTTGTTAATACTGGTTTGTAATAATCATGTGTATTTAAGTTATACTGGTTTTTGCCCAGAAGCCTTGAAATTTCATCGACAAACACCGCTACGCCAGGCCAGAGATACTCCTCCGGAATATCGATCCACCCAAGCTCATTTCTTTTGAAGGTATCCAAAATATTCAAAGGGTGGTATTTCGGATCCAGATACTTTTTTGCGCCCGATACCTTTTTTACATATGAGCAAGTTTTCATGAGAGAGCTAAGATTGTATTTTTTTCTGACAAAAGTTAGCAAGCTGGTCAGGCATTTTTTTCTGCCTGAAGGTGTAAGAAAGGCCGGATTAACGAAATCTTGAACTTTTAGCTCATAAGGCTCTTTTTCAACGAGCCTCGCGAGCTCATTGACAAGCACAGCTATATCTTCTCTTAAATATTCTTTAGGAATTTTATTCCAAAACAATCTTCCTTTCTTGAATGTCTCAAGGATATTCTTAGGATGGTATGGATCGTCAGATTCTGAAAGCGTGGGTTCTTCTCTCCCGCTGCTTGAAGCCCTGGCGTCCACATCAGCTATAGCAAATGCCGGTGAGCGCAAGGATGAGTTTTCAGCTAGGGTATGCGGTTTTAGACAGACCGCACCTGTGCTTTGTGTAAGGAGAACTATAGTAAGAAAATGTGCAAATAATGATTTTAGCATAGTATGACCTACCCCGCTCTTAACTATCCCTGTTCGCCGCCAGGAGGCGGCTCCTACTTCAGGTCGCAATGACTCCGGGTTCCGTAAGTTATGCCCTCATTAAAAAGACCCCTAGCGGGTGCTCCCTCCTACGGAGGGCAGGTTGCCAGGGGTTTGTGTGATTATAAAACGCATTATACTAAGTACATGCTGAAAAGTCAAGGCATATGTAGGCAAAAGCAAGGATAACGAATGAGCAAATACCCCACGCCTTTGGTTTGAATAAAAATATTCGTTGTGCTATAATATGTTTAATGGATAACCACTTAATCGAACTATACAAAAACTGTAAGCTGTGCCCACGCGAATGCGGGGTCGACAGGACTAATGGTGAAAAAGGATTCTGTCAGGCACCTTCTGAAGCAGCAATAGCGGCGCATATGTCACACAGGTTTGAGGAGCCTCCTGTAAGCGGCTCTAATGGCTCAGGAACGATATTCTTCAGCTTTTGCACCGCGCGATGCTGTTACTGCCAGAACTATACGTTTAGCCGGGGCAAAAGAGCTAAATGCATATCTATTGATGAGCTTTCTGACATAATGCTAGAGCTACAGGATAAGGGTTGTCATAATATAAATTTAGTTACACCTACTCATTACGTTCCTTCTATTATCACTGCTTTGGATAGCGCGAAAGCAAAAGGCCTTAAGATACCTATTCTTTACAATACAAGCGGATATGAACGCGAGGAAACCTTAGCTATGCTAAGCGGGTATATAGATATATACCTTCCTGACGCAAAATACTCCGACGATAAATTAGCAAAAGAACACTGCGGGTTCATGGATTACAGCGTACATAATATACGGGCGCTCAAAGAGATGTACAGACAAGTAGGTGATTTAGAGATCAATAAGAATGGGATCGCGAAAAAAGGGTTGATCATACGCCACCTTGTATTACCAGGCTATCTTGAAAACACTATAGGAGTGCTTAAGGCTATAGCCAAAGAGCTGTCTAATAAGGTATACATAAGCTTTATGAACCAGTATTCTCCGACGAGTAGTGTAAAAAACCATAATAATCTATCCGTGCGAATAAGCAATAAAGAGTATGAACAGGCTAAAGAGATATTGAATGATTTAGGGTTTGATAACGGATGGGTACAGGAGTAATTATTCGCCGCCGGGCCTGCCCCGTACCTGAGCGGAGCGACTGGTTCGGGGAGGCGGCTCCTACGTTAATGTTTAACATTAGAAATAATCATTGGGAGGCTATATGAAAGGATCCAAAATATATTGGGTTGTCGCGATATTTTTTATGTTATTAATGGTACTTGCTTTTACATTTGTGCTGGTCATGGAGATGAACAGGCCTGAAAATACGAGCTCTGAATTGTTAAATGCAAAACCCTATGATGAGATAAAAGACCTATCAATAAATGAACGCTACTTAGGTAAAAAGAGAATGCTCATAAAAGCAGATGGCGCTTCTGTGCGGCCTGAAAAAATAGGATTCATAGAGAATCCTTTCGCGAAAAAGCTTCACATGGTAAAACCTGACATCTTCCTGTATGATGAATCTAATAAATGGATAAGCCGTATTGTCGCTGATTACGCTACCATGGATATACCTGAAAACAATATATCCTTCAGGCAAAATGTAAGATTATCAACGCCTGATAATCAAAGTCTCACTACCGACAAGCTAAGCTTTTTATCCGGCACCGGATTCATTGTAATTAAGGATAAGTTTAAGCTGGCTGCTAAGGGAGAAGTTATTGAGGGTTCTAATCTGACTGCTGATGTAGGATTAAAAAGACTTTCAAGGTGAGGAAAAAATGATTACTAAATACTTAATTTCTTTGCTTCCTGCTCTTGCGTGTAAGGCTCTATAAGTTCAGGTGAAACTATAACATCTATGGTCCTGCCATTAAATTCCGTTGCGCCAAAGATAATTTCGAGGTTACATGCTCTGTCAGGATTTAGCATTCCTCTTATACCCTTTTCTACTAACGGCGCAGAGCTGCCATCTTTATAAAGATCTGCCGGTAAAATGTCACCTGAATCACCATCACCATCACCTATCGCGTATAAATCAACCTGCAAATAACTTGGATCAGTACCCGGGAAGTGATATTTGGTGGTATATGTGCCATTTCCGCTGATTGTTCCTGTAATAGCCTCACCAAACATGGTATTCTTCCAGGCACCCTGGCTATTGTGTGATGAATATAAATACAGGTCTTTAGTAAGTAAAAGCTGCTCCTGCTGCCACCATGTTTCACCCTTTTGCTCGATATCTGCAAATCCTTCATATAGCTTTATGTAGTCACCCTGCGGATTCCTTACCGTAAGAACAAACGCGGGATCAACGCCTGCGGAAGGATCGCTACCGCCGGGCCTTAGATAATATTCAGGCATTGTTGAATAATTTACACTATTTAACGGGTCATCGTTATTTAAGATATTTGCCCAGGGAAGAGTCTTTAAATCGACTCCGGTTAAATCAGCAGGTTGAATCTGACCGTCAATTTTTTGAACAAAAGCTGCCTCAAATACTAATGAAGAAACTCCCGCATGCTCTCCATCTCTTCTGTGGCTTAAATACGCGGCCGCGACTTTGTCCGGGGTGGGACGTAATATGTAATTCGCAAGCCTAACACGGTTTCCGTGAATATCTGTTATGACCTTGCCGGTCTGCGAGTCTCTTATCTGCTCCCAGCTATTATCAAGCTGGGCAAGGCTTATCGAAGCCTTCATGCCGGAAATGTCTTCATATATATCTATCAGCTCATATGCCAGGTCATAGTCTTCCTTGCCGCTTTTAGGGGTGGATGTAGGATTGTTGAGCACAAGGACAGCTTCCGGATCCGGGTTCAGGTCAGCCGCAGGCGCTTCCAGTATAATAAGCTCATCTACACTAGGCTGCGAAGAGCCGTTCCACTTGGACCAATCCGGGTCATATGGAAAATCATCTTCTATGTTAACCACACCATCGCCATCTACATCACCGCTGGGTTCAAGCATTGTTGTCTTTGCTAATGAATTATTGTCATTCTGCTCATTTTTCGACTCATTTGGATCAAATCCTTCACCAAATCCGAAAAGATCTATAGAGGCTCCTGAAGCACTTCCGGAAGATCCTTCTACGGTCGAGCTTCGCCTTTTTTCGCGTTTTTACCTGAGTTTTTACCATCGCCCTCTTCATCAAAACCTGCTGTCATCCTATTCTGAAGATCAAGGGGCAATATCTCCGGTTGAGCCAGAGCTCCCTGGCCATTAGCATAGGAACCACTCCCGCCGTTTACATTATATGAAAGGTTGCTGGTTATATTGGTGAAGTTTACATTGCCCTGCCCTACAAATATTTCGGTTATTAGATCATCGCTCTGGGCATAACATTCCTTTACGTGCCAAGGGATAATATCCGCAAGTAAAAGAGCTGGCAAAGATTCTTTATCAACATATCTTTTGTTCTGATCTTCATCAGGTAAAGATGTTAATAGGGCGTCTGAATCATTTACCACGCTAAGATAGAAGACCGTACCGACCACGCCTGCTACAGCGGCAGCAAAAAAGGGGTCAGAGTGATTTTTTCTGTGTAATATGTTATCTTAAAAAAATCCTACCCGAAAAATGGAGCAAAATATCATGAAAAATAAACAACGCCTTGTACTAAATTTAATATTGGCCATCTTCCTACCCAGCATAATTCTTCTTTCATCTGATCTATCACATGCCACAGAAGTTGAAGCAATTGAAGATTCACAGATACCGCCAGAGCTTGAAAAAACAATAGAAATCAAAAAAGCCGGCGATCTAAAGGTGATGCCTATTGTCGACATAACAGCTCTTGGTACCTGGTCTAAGCTTGAAGGCGGAGATGCCCTTGGCGGAGTAAACGTAAGAGGCACCATAGCGCCGGTCATGCGTATTGATAAGAACAATTTTCTCATACCCCTTTATTACGGTGGATATAACCGCGAAAGGCAGGTTATTGTCGAAGAAGAAGGCGGCCGTATCTATAATGAGATCATGGACCATAACGCTACTGTTGAGTATAAACATATAATAGATGAGAAGACTTCCATAAAGACAGACGCACTCGCGAGGGTGCACTATGTAAAGGAAAAGGGCTACGGCTGGAATGACGGGCTTTATGACTACAGGGATTTCGGCGCCGGCGCAAGCCTGGAATACTTTTTCGAGAAGTCGAAAGAGGCAAGAAGCTCTATAAGCGGTGGGGGTGAATATTATCATAGGGAATATCCTAACTATATATCCCTTATCGCGCTGGCCTCGGTAACGGCTCCGGAAAAGGATGAGAAGAACTATAACGGATTCAGGCCTATTGTAAGATATAAATATATAACGGAAAAGATGAACTGCGGCTTGTTTTACAGCCCTCTGTATAAGGATTATGACGACAAAAAGGTTATCGATTCAAATGGCGTTCTTGGCAGTGAAGAGAGAAAAGACTGGTTCCACTATATCACAGGTGATTTTTCCTATACGCTTGAGAACGTGCCCATAATCTTAGGCATTGGCGTCACCGGGATAATAGTCGAAAGTAATCAGAATTATTATGACTCAAGGGGCACTGTGACATTGGCGGATGATGTCTATACGGGAGATTATTATGATTTCAGCAGTATAGATATTAATCCAAAGATCACATATATGCGCAAAGTAAAAGAATATAAAGAACCCGCGACGCTTACGCTCGGATACGCATACACAAGGCGCGATTACAACGACAGAAAGGTCCAGCTGATAGATTCAACATATACCACCGATACGCAGATGGATAAACTTCATACTATCAATACACAGGCAACATACCCCTTAACCGATAATATTAGCTTTGTCGCTTCAGGAAGTTATACAAACGCCGATTCAAACATGAAATATGAGACCTACTATACATACACCTATGATATATATTCCGCGGCCGCTGGTATAAGAATAAAATATTAGGCCTGAAGAAGATTGTAGAGCATGGCACCGTCAGCATCTACATTTGTTAATATTAGTATCACTTCCTTAACACCTACCTGCCTCATCTCATAAAGGTCCACGGCGCAAAGATTATCGCTGCCGTTAAGCTCAACTTTTCTAAGATGAGCGAGCTTACCGCTTTCCATGCGGCAAAATACATTCATGTGCATCTCTTTTTTATTATTGTTCTTTTGTATCGCTATCTGCCTGGGATACGCTTTCCCGCTAATGTCTAATGTGATAAAATTGCTTCCCCACGAAGAAATGCTCTTTGGGCCTTTGGTACTAAAATCCTCCCATGACATTATCTTAAGCTCGCTAAGGCCCTTTTTTATGTCTGGGTTAAAATGCTTAAAATACACAGCGATTGCAAATCCTTCCATGATGTCCTCGAAATCTTCGGCAAGCGCCATGGATATAAGAGCCGGAAGTTCTCTTGCTATATTACCAGATGATATAAATCTTAGCCGCCTTGATATCTCCTCTATCTTTTTCATACCGTATTTTTTATCTATATACGCCCAGAATAAGGCATAATTATAACGTGCGTCCACAAGGGATTCGTCCGGATGTTCCATTAGATAGTTTACGCCGGCGTGGAATATTATATCCTTGCCGTTTTTACCCTTCTTTACAAATCCTTTTGCAAAGAAATTATCAAAGGAACCAGATATGGTCTCTATATACCTGGCCAAGCCTTCTACATACCAGTCTCCTCTTCCCTTCTCTGATTCCGTATACCAGCCTTCAATATTTTTATTATATGTATATGTTATTGCATGAAACATCTCATGGAATATCGATGCCCTTATTCTGCTGTCAACATCATACTCAGCAGGGCTGTGCTCAAACCATTTTGTTATATAACCTGTATAATCTGCGGGAAACAGTATGATAGCATCATAATCGGTTCCTTCGCCTGCTACGACATCATAAGAAGGCGCAGGCTCTGAATCTCTTATGTAAATATCTATGTTCTTATCTTTATCCTGACAGTAACCGCTGTCAGGGTTTATGAAGGTAAAGCCCGGGCTGTTAAATCCCATATCATAGACTATCTCATCGTAGGCTTCGAGCGCGTATCTCAAAATAAGCCCGGCATACCTATCCGGGTATGACTGGTATTTAGCTAAAGCCTGCGGATCGTAATGAAGGGATATTGCAGCGCCGTCTTTAAGGGACTGGCTGAGAGTCAATGTTCTGCTCTCCGGCTCAGAAAGATTCCCTGCTTCAGCCCACCGAGTAAGGGCCACTGCAGTTATTATAATCATATAAATAATGGCTATTTTTTTCATTTATTCGGCAACCTTGCTACCTTTCCAAAATTTAATTACTGGTTTAGGTCATTGGCTTTGCCCCAGATAACTCCGGGCCCGGTAAGCCTTTCTGGCTTTGCCGGGGTCCCGCCCTTTCGAGCGGTTTGCCTTTATCGTAAAACTAAATTTAAAAAGAACAAAAGCTTAAGGGCCTAAGCCTTACTTAGGCCCTTAAGCTAGTAATATACCTATTCCTCTTCGCCCTCTTTTCCCTCTTCGCCCTCTTCATCGGGAATGTAGAAGGTCGCTGCTTTTACTACTCCTTCTGTAGTCTTTACAACAGCTTCACCTACCCCTTTGAGCGTACCTACTGTAATTCCTTCTATAGGATTGCTCTCTTCGGATGTTTCTACTATCTCCTTAGGGACTTCTACCCATCCTGTGGCTGCCTCTCCTACGCCTTCTGCCAGCTTCTCTCCTGCGTTATCTGCCTCTTCGGCAAAGCCGCATACAGCATAGGCCGCTATGAATATTAACGGTAAGATTCCGCTAATAAGCCTCTTACATCTACGATGAGCCTTTTTCTTCTTACTGGTTATCTTCCTCATGCAAATTCACCCCCCTTCCAATGTTTTTTAGATCGTTTTTAATCATTCCTGTGGAATGTCAGGATCTTATAGACCCCTTCACAAACGCCTTCCACAGCGGTTAAGACACCTTTTGCCGTTCCCACAATTAAACCACTTACTATATTAGAATCATTTGCTGTCTCAGCCATTGTATTTGGTATAGCGGCCACTCCCTTCGATATATCCCTTGCCCCATCCGCCACCTTATCATGAGCAAAGACAAATGGAATAATGGCGCTTGAGAGAATCATTAGCAATAAGGACATATTAAAGAACCTTTTAAGCATCTCGCTGAGTCTGTGCTTTCTCTTTCGTTTTCTGCTAGTGGTTTTCGTGCTTTTCATGCCGACTCACCCCCTTCTTTCTTATTTTCTATCTTATCGATCCTTATTCTGAATATATGCGAGGGAGAAAGCTCTATCTGGAGAAACTCCGCTGTCTTTGTTTCCCATCGCGTCACTGTCGGGTTGTGCATATTTTTAACGTGATGTGAACGCATTTTCCACTCCTTATATTCAAGCATTTCTTGCGGTTAAATTTCTTATACGGTGCAGATCCTCTTTTATATTCAGATCTTCCTTATAGACTATCTTATCTGTCATGTCTAACAAGAGTTCCATATCATTTAATGTCGGTGATCCAGTAATACCCATTAAGTTCTCACCCGCTCCTGTCACCATATCGATCCCGGTTTCATATCCTGCTGCCGGAAGAGTCCCCATGGTCTGAGCGGTTGATGCCACAACGCCCATTACAAACAAAAAAGGTATCAGAAATATAGATAAAATTATTTTATTAACGGCTTTCATTGTCGCACCTCTGCCTCTTTAGATCATATGCTGTCTGTGAAAACGTGTTTTTCATCAATATCAATAAGCGCTGCTCAAGCTCCGATTTTGAACGCACGCCTTCAGCGCTTAAGTCCTTTCGCTTAACCACATCTATAAAGGCGCGTATAATTTCGGTGCGTGAAAGTTTTCGCCCGGTTGAGAAGAGCGCGTCTTTTGACAGTTTATCAATAAAATCTATCTCATCGCGCGTTAAGAATGCCACGATCCTGCTTTTTTTTCTAGCCTGGCCTTCTTTCTTCATTACTATCACCTCTTTTCGGTCATCTTAAGGTTTCAAGGCAAACAAAAAACCCCAAAACTTTTCAAAGGCTGATCTTCGCCATATGAAAGTCCTGGGGCGTATGAAAACTTCTTCATCTTTCGGCAGCTCGACTACCTTAGCATGTGCTTTAGGCTCGTAGCTTTGCGCCCCACCCTTTCAGGCGGTTTGCCTTTATCGAGAACTTCTTATCTCAATTTATCTTTAAAAGAGCTTCTTCTTCCTTCCATTTAAATATGCCTGATAAACTTGCAAAAGTCAAGAGTTGACATGTATATTTTTGCAAATTTACACTTTGCACCTATTAGAAATTGTACTTAAGGTAACCGGACAACGCGTTATCGTCGAGAAACCTCCCTTCAATGTTAAAACTAAAACCATCTACGCTGGGAAAACTTATATCTGTTCCGAATACTATGCCAAGCTTGTTATCATTTTTCATGTCATCCGGCATTGAAACATTCATGCCGCTGCTAACCGCGGTTACCTCAGAATCTATCTTAAGATGCGAATATTTAAGGCCGATATATGGTATCATTAACGGCAGCCCGCCATGCACAGGGTGTACCAGGGACTGGTAATCTATCTCATAACTTAATATCCCGGCAAGCTGAACCTCAAAAGCTGAGGTATCACCGTTATTACTACTAATAATGCGGCCTCCGGAATCAACATACTCTGCCTCATCTATATTACAACTCCACCAGTTTAGCTGCGCGTCAGCAGCAAACCTTACACGCGGTATAAACTCATGGACAAGCTTTGCCCCGCCTCCAGTATAAAAACCTGCTGAGTAATCTTCTCTTATAGTTGTGCCGTCATTCATCTTTGACTCAAGCTTAAAGCTGGTTGCTCCAGCTTTGACGTACACAGAGACCAGGTCGATAGCCTTAAAGACCAGCTTTAGGTAACATGTGTTCTGCTCATCAATTATACCACTAGCAGTATCTGATGATTTTAAGTCGCGATCATATACAAAATCATACTCACCCGCTAAAGCTACGATACTTCCGTCAACTATCGGGTGAGTGCCGCTCACCGGAGCAGCCATAGCTCTCCCGCAAAAAACAACTAAGCAAAATATCAAAATCGTCACTTTCATAATTTTATACATATTACACACCTCCTCAGGTTTTATCTTAAATCAAACAATATTATTTCTATGCACCGCGTTCTTTTCTATGAATACTATAATATCCTCCTGGGTAGTACGCGTTATACTATTAAACTCAATGCCCATACCAGGATAAAAGTCAGGCTGAAGGCCCTTGTCTGCCAGCCACATGACAACACCCTTTAATGTCTTTGGCTTTTTACCTTTCCTTAAAGCTATTGTCATATCTACATGACAGCCAGGCGGAAATAAATTAATAGTCCTTATAAAAATGCCTGAACCGCTGATATTGGCGACCCTGCCGGAAAATATATCTGATGCAGACTTACTGTGTGTGCCTTTTGTGAGCCTGAAATGCACAGGCGTATCCATTTCTAACCTTGTGAATCTTCTGCGCAAAGGCTTTGCCAAAGGATCCATGCCATCCCGCTTCTTTCCAAAGCTATCAAGCGCATCCTGCGTATTTATATAAATGTCAAAGACCTCATCAAGTTTGACTACCCTTAGCAGTTCCAGAATGTGCAGTGATATACCGCAAAGTTTCATTACGCCCTTCTGGTTTAAGGCGCTCTTATATGCTATAGCCAGCACTGAAAGGCCATTATAATCTACAAAATCTACCTTATCCATATCAACAACGATCTTCTTTACGCCAGAATCAAGAATAGAACCTATCGCTTCTATCAATTTTGAAGAATTAATATTTATCTTTCCCTCAACACCTATTAGGGCTGTATCTTTTATGTACTTTGTCCTAATTTTCATAATATTACATTATGGCCCCAGGCCTGGCTCTGATAGGCCATAGTTTGCATAGTTAATGTAAATACTCATGAAAAGAGGGGACGTTTAACATCCCCTCTAATTTTAATTAAAAAACATTATCTGTACCTAAAAAGGCTACTCGGCGTCTTTAGATTTAAAAACTTCTTCAGTGCCCTCAATCGGAGCCTTGAGAGTGCCTTCAACAGCGATATAAGCTGTTTCTCCGCTGCCAATTATAGGCTCTGTCAAAACCGTTTCCAACTTTTCCGGTTTACCGGTTACTGTTTCTACAGCACTGCTTCCTGTAGTAGTAACGGTGGTTACGGCCTTCTTTGTTGTGCGGCCTACTGCCTCAGAAGTCTTCTTTGTAATGCCGAAGGGCCAATTTATAAGGTTCTTAAAAAACCTTCCCACCTTATTCTCAGGCTCTTTCTGAGCATAAGCATTTGCAAGAGTTGAGCCGACAAACATCGTAATAATGAATAAGACTACCAATAAATTAGTATAAGTGCCTTTCTTCATCCCTGCCTCCTTCCATGTTTATATTATACCATTATATTATTAGATAAAGACGAAAAATACAAGAAAAAAATAGCAACAGAACCAAATATATTTTATATTACCTTTTTAAGTTCAAATGGGGCTCTGGGTCGACTTGCTCATTATCAATCCTTATCTCAAAATGCAGGTGTGGGTCCATATTCGGATAATAAGCATTACCGGTCTTGCCTATCTCGCCTATCTTTTCCCCCTGCCAGACCCAGCTCTCATTTTCTACAGAAACGGCGCTGAGGTGTCCATATACTGTAAATGAGTTATCGGGGTGTGTTATCTTTATATATTTACCCATTCCGCGCAATACCTCACCGGTTTTCGCGATTCCGCTTTTCGCGGCTGCTACAGGATCTCCGACATCTCCTACCAGGTCAATACCTTTATGCTTCCTCCTGCCGCCAGAGCGCCTGGCACCGAAGTGCCCCTTCCCCATAGTATCTGACCTTATTTTAAGCTCATCCATTCCGGACAGAGGGCAGGTATAAAAAGGTTCTTTTAGAATGATGATTTTCTTGAATATTCTAGGATAAAGCGGAGATAGGGCAAGAATAATCAGGCATACTATTATAGTGTATTTTACAAATGATCTCAAGGCGCGTCTATCTATGTTTGTTCTTAAGAGTGCTTACCGCTTGCCTTATAGATGGTATCGCATAAAAACTTAAGAAATGTATTTTTATTATCTTCTTCTATGGCAGTAAATAGTATACCGCACTGGTATTTGCCGGTTTCCTGCAAAGGCGTAGACCAGATAACCGTTCCGCCGCAGTGAACCGGATTGGCGCTTCCGGGTGGAGTTAATTCCAGTTTGACTTCAGTAGACAAGGACAGATCCTTGTCGATCTCAGCCATTACTCCTGTCGCGCTAATGTTTTTTGTTATGGCCTGGATCTGCTCGCTATCGCCATTGCGCTTAACATACACTGTCATGGCAACAGATGTATCTGTACGAATATATATCCTTCTCTCCTTTGATGAAGCATTTTCATTTGTATTTGCCATCGCAAAAACCTCCTTAGAAAAAAAGCGAAGCGCCTTTTTCATTTTTACATATAGATGAAGTTGCCGCTTCGCTTTTTACTTCCTGAAAACCTAAGATACGCTTACTTTTCCTCAAAAACAAATTCAGGCTGTAAAATAGGCTCGTAATCCTCAGGCAGAGGAAACAGAAATGTTACCACATCATATGCGCCCGCGCCTGTTCTTACAACTGTCATGCCAACGCCCTTTAGGGTGCCATAGGTCATGCCCATAAGCGGGTTGTTGGTTTCAACGCTTGTATCATAAATATTTTTGGGTAACTCTACCCAGCCTGTAGCTATGTTAACAATACCCCTGCCAAGCTTTTTTCCCATTTTCTCTATGACGCTGCCCTCTTGCGCAAAGGCAGGTAGTGCTACGGCGGCTATGCATAAAATTAGTACGAATACAGTCGTTATCTTTGTACTTTTTTTCATGCCCATTCTTCACCTCCTTTTGTCTTCTATGTTCGAAAATAGTTTATCAGCATATAAAATTTTTGTCAAGGCTAAAAAATAAGATTACTAAAATAATTAAACGACTCTATTTACGAGAGATCCTATTGATTCAATGTTCAGATCCACCTCGTCGCCGCGCGAGAGGGGGCCTACGCCTTTTGGCGTCCCTGTTGCTATTATATCACCTGGCAAAAGGGTCATAACGAAGGATACAAATGAAACAAGATACCTTACGGGAAATATCAGATCGCTGGTATTCGATGATTGCCTTAGCTTACCGTTTACAGATAGCCTTATCTCGGCATCATCGGGATCTATCTCATCGCATATATAGGGCCCTATGGGGCAGAAGGTATCAAATGACTTTGCCCTTGTCCATTGGCCATCTTTTTCCTGGAGGTCCCGCGCCGTAATATCGTTGAGGCATACATAACCCAAGATGTATTCATCTGCTTGGTTGTAAGATATTTTCCTGGCTCTTCTTTTTATAACTATGGCAAGCTCTGCTTCGTGATCTAACCTCCGGACTCCCTGGGGATAGATTATATCATCGCCAGGGCCTATCACAGAAGTAGGTGGTTTTAAAAAAATGACAGGTTCATCTGGAATAGGCATCTTCAACTCTCGCGCGTGGCCTCTATAATTTAAACCGACACATATTACCTTGCTAGGTGAAACGGGATGAATAAGATTTACCTCATTTATATCAACGCGTTCGCTTTTTATCCTAATATTCTCATCAAATATAGAGCCGCTTAAAAGGCGTATCTTATCGCCTTCCACAATTCCATGTTCTGTTTTACTATTATGCTTAAATCTGGCTATCTTCATGCTCTCTGCCTTAGAAATATGCCGCGTATATGGTTGAATATTTCCCGGTAATCATCGCTTCTGTAATCTTGATAAGTCATATCAGACGCCCTAAAAGATTTATCCCGGTATGACAATGTAATCTCAGCGTAAATGCCTTTGCTAAGATATATCCGGTGGCAGTGATTTTTTGTCGACGCGAGAACAAGCTTTGCTTCAGTAATATAGCCGGGGTCCATATTCACCGGGCGCATGGGGGCTTTTATTTTTCCTGATATCACTTTTTCCAAATCGTTAGTAACCAATTTTATACCAGCTAAATCAGCGGGGTCTATAAGCTGCTTAAAGCTCATAAACCGCCTTTTTAGCGCGGTGCCCATCTCTTTCTGGTAGTAGTCAGTATAATCAAAATCCAGCAGATCGCTTTTGTAGTCAGCCGCTCCGAATCTTTCCTCGATGAGCTTTTCAGATTCAATAAATATATCTTCAGATGACGCTATTATGCCTATTATAAGTTTTGCGGCAGGGGGAATAGTCTGGGTGCCCACTATAAACTCTTCACTTCCCAAACTTCTCTATCGATTACATGGGCAATCTGGTCTATCTCTTTTATCGCATTATCAATGGCCTTTTTAAAATTTTCAGCATGAGGATGAAGCTCTTCAAGCTCATAGAGCCGCCCGCCCATATTTTTAAGCTGAATATACATATTCTTTAATTCTAAGGCATGATGATAATTACGAAATTTATCCTTAAAAAATTCCTTAAGCTTCTTGCCGTCGCCTCTTTTGATCTCTGTTATGCACACACCCATGCCTGGATAATATTTTTTCTGATAAGGCTTAGCTATCCAGGCAATCTCACCCGCGGCAAAAAGCGGTTTTTTTTCTGAAGATATATCTATCTCAAGTATAACCTCCGTGCCAATAGGAAAAACCTTTGGGGTTTTTAAAAAAAGCCCTTTTAGGTTTACATCTCTTGTTTCTAATACATATGCCTCAAGCAGGCGCGTGGCATCCTTGTCAACTCTGTAAACCTTGACCTTCAGGGCATACGCAAGCCTTTTAGTATATCTTCTTTCGCTTTTTTTTATTTTGGCCATATCGAACGTGTTATACGCTTTTTTTTGGGATTGCCTTTTCTACTAAAAGAGGGTATCTGACTTTGAGCTCTCCGTTTAGAAGCACCTCAACCGCGTATTCACCCGGTTCCTGAAAATATATATTATTATAACGTGCCACAATCCTGTGTTTTGATTTAAGGCTTTGAAGCGAGAACTTCGTCTCCAGGTCTTCTATGAGCTTTGAGCCGTCGGGCGCAACTATTCTTGTCCTCTGAGTGAATGCCCCCATGCCGCTGCACCAGCAGTTCATGACATATAAGCTCGGATGCCGTACAGGAAAAGTGGCTGATCCTATAGTCTCAAAAAGGCCTATAAGCAAAAATTTACCGTTATCCTCTCTTCTTACATCATCACAAAGTATAGAAAATAAAAGTGTTGGCTGTATTTCCGCGTTTTCCATATATTTTCCTTTTTTCTAAATTATATCATAGCACTGCGTTAAAAAACAAG
Organism: Candidatus Omnitrophota bacterium; assembly: GCA_043823785.1. Classification (GTDB taxonomy): domain Bacteria; phylum Omnitrophota; class Gorgyraeia; order JABMRG01; family JABMRG01; genus JBDRAM01. The sequence goes on along the minus strand of JBDRAM010000027.1, from coordinate 6,277 downwards.
TTAAAATTCATCGATTAAGATATATTTTCTCTTTACAAACACAGAACCCAGCATATATAATATTCACTATATGTATAAAGAATATTACGGCCTATCTGAAAATCCTTTTAATGTTACCAGCGATCCGCATTTTCTGTATTTAAGCAAGCGCCATAGGGAGGCCTTCTCTTCACTCATATATGGAATAAGGGAACGCAAAGGCTTCATAGAGATAACCGGAGAGATAGGGACGGGAAAGACCACCCTGTGCAGGGCTTTGCTTAATCAGCTTGATGCCAAAGTAAAGACCGCCTTCATCCTTAACCCGCGTCTTTCTGAAACCCAATTCATAAGAGCGATTTTAGATGATTTTGGCATTGCTCTATCAAAAGGCACAAAGCTAGAGATGATAAAGGAGCTTAACCGATTTCTAATAGAACAGCTTGCTTCCGGAAATAATGTTGTACTTATAGTTGATGAAGCCCAAAATCTTAAAAAAAATCTTCTCGAAGAGGTCAGGCTTCTATCCAACCTTGAAACTGAAAAAGATAAACTGTTCCAAATAGTGCTTGTGGGGCAGCCGGAGCTAAAAAAGAAGCTGTCTTCCCCAGGCCTCGCGCAATTAAAACAGCGCATTGCTATAAGATATCACATGCTGCCGCTTGAAAAGAATGACACACGCGCCTATATCCAGCACAGGCTGAATGTCGCAGGCAGCAATGGAGATATAGTATTTGCTGATGACGCTATCGAGGCGATTTTTGATTATTCTAACGGCGTTCCGCGACTTATTAATATCGTATGCGACAGGGCGCTTCTTCTTGGTTTTGTAAAAGAGACGAGGGAATTTAACGCTGAAATTGTGAAAAACGCGATTGCGGAAATTGAGGATCTTAGGAATGCCACATAAAAAGGGGTCTAAGAAAAAATGAGTATAATAAACGATGCTTTAAAAAAAGCGGAAAAGATAAAAAATAAAATATCTGAAGGTAAGGGCCCGGGCTCAGAAAAAGTTTATTCTGAAGAACCGCAAGGGCCGGTTCAAAAAAAATCTGCCAGCCAAGGAAGTGTGAGTAAAAAAGGCAAAAATATAATCACCAAAAAGAACTCTCTTTTAGTATTGGGCGCTGCCTGCGCTATCTCATTTATTATTATAACATTTGCCATGCTATTAATAAAAAGCCCTTTGCAGCCTTCCGCGCCACAGTTATCAGGCAAGGAAATTTCCGCTTCTGATGAGATCAACAACCCGCTGGCTGCGGATGAGAATTCACAGGAATTATTGCTTACAGGTATAGTGCATGGTGAAGGTGTGCCGATGGTTGTATTAAGCGGGTCGGTTTACATGGAGGGTGATTTTGTAAAAGAATTCCGCGTAATTAAAATATCAAAAGATTCGGTAATACTGGAAAAAGACGGCCAGATAAAAGAACTTCGGGTAAGGTAATGCGGGCCTAAAAATAAACTTAGCTTCCTAGCTTGGCGAATTGACAATAAAGCTGTCCTCTATCCCCTCTTCGGCCTTTAATCTATTCAAAACATTGGATGCTTCCTTCTTATCCCTAAACCTTCCCGCGTAAACTATAAACTTATCCTTGCCGGATATATACTGTGTTTTATATATAAATGGCTTATAGCCCTTAGCTTTAAGAGTAGATACAAACTTTTCAGCAGGCTGCAGGTTCTCATACGTAGCTACCTGAATCGCATACGCGCTGCTTGAAGTACCCGCAGATACCTGCGCGGCCGGGACTTGCGGTATCCCTGGCTTTATATGCATAATAGTCCTTATTATTGCCGCTGTCAGGGTAAGCCCAAGTATAAAAACCACAAAAAAAATAGCTAGCAATCTTATTCTTTTTGTCTTTACGCCGCGCATCCTCTTAAGTTTTTTCCTGGTCTCCACAAGTTCCCTCTTTAACTTAGCCAACTCTTCATTTACCTTAGATTGCTCATCGTTAATTTTTCCTGGTACAGGCGTGACCTTATCATGGTTAATGATATGTTTTTTGCGCGGCTTTTCTTTTTCCGCAGAGACTATGCCTACGGCGCTTCCATACAAGCGCTTTCTTATGTCTTCTTCTGTCAAGGAAGTCAGGCCTGATTTTTCTCTATTCATAAAATTTAACGCCAATTACTTCGCGCCCCCCCATAAACTTACAATCAGTGGACCTTGTAGTGCAGTATGATTATCTCTACATTATCAAATACATGCCTCCCCTTTTCCATAAAGCTTTTCTTGGATGTAAGAAGAGTTATTGCCTCACGCATATTTGAAGTCGCCCTAAAAACAACATTTTTATAATTGCTCATTTTGCAGAAATCTATAGCGGTATCAACCAGCATAGAACCTATTCCACGGCCGCGATGGCTGGGGTGTACAAAAAGCCTTCTCAATAACGCGTCGGAATCGCTGTCTTCTTTTATGCCGGCCGTACCTACGATCTCCGCATCCTCCTCGACCACCAGGAATTTTTCTCTGAGTTTTCCATAAGCGTCCATTATATTATCAAGATCGCCGTATCTATATGCTTTTTCTTCTGCAGAAAACTCCTTATTCATAATAGTGGTTATTAGAGATTTAACGCCCTGAGAATCTGCGGGCTGATAAGATCTTATGAACATTTTGATATCTCCTTTTTATGCGCACATATTACTTTATAACAGAAATATATATAATGTCAAGTGCCTATAACCTTAATTATAACTTTTCTTTTGCGCGGCCCGTCAAATTCACAAAAATATATTCCCTGCCAGGTTCCAAGAAGAAGGCTGCCGGACTCAACAAGCACTATTCTTGAAGAACCTATGATGCTCGCTTTTATATGAGCGTCTGAATTACCTTCCGCGTGTTCGTAGGGGCCGCTTTTTGGTATAAGCTTCTCGAGAGCGCTGACTATATCGCTTTTTACGCTAGGGTCGGCGTTCTCATTTATGCATACGCAGGCGGTAGTGTGGGGAACATAAACCACGCATATGCCATCTTTTATTTTTTCCGATGAGACTATCTTTTCAACCTCAGATGTAATATCCACAAACTCGGATCTTCTGCTTGTCGTGACAACAAAATCCTTTGTTATGAGGGATCCCGCCATTTTAATTCCATCGTTCTTTTAGGTTATTCGTTTGATGACAGCTCTTTTTATAATCTCTTTCGGAACAGAACTGCATACAATAGCGTGGCCAATCTCCCTTGGTAAGACCCACCTCTTCTCACCCTTCTGTATCTTCTTATCGTATGATGTGGCCTTTATAACGCTCGATGCTGCTATTCCCTTGATGCGCGTTGGCAGGCCCGACTTTTCTATAAGCCCTTCTGCTCTTGCGGCGGTATTCTTATCTGTAATATTAAGAGCAACCGCGATATCAAAGGCGCAAAGCATGCCGCAGGCAACTGCTTCACCATGGCTTATCGATTTTTTATATGAAGCAGACACCTCGATCGCATGCCCGATAGTATGGCCAAAATTAAGTATACTGCGATAACCGCTCTTTTCTTCCTCATCAGCGCTTACTACCTCAGCCTTCAACCTGCTGCATCTTGCTACAACATATTCGAGAGCAATGGTATCAGCCTTTAGTATTTTTAAAATATTTTTCTCAAGATAAGTAAAGAATCTTTTATCAAGGATGATCCCATATTTTATTATTTCCGACAGGCCATTTCTTATCTGCCGCGCGGGCAATGTTTTTAATGTATCCAGATCGCTAAGAACCGCTTTTGGCTGATAGAAAGCGCCTGCTATATTTTTTGCGCAATCTATGTCAATAGCGGCCTTACCGCCTATAGCGGAATCCACCTGAGCAAGAAGGGTCGTAGGCACCTGTATAAACGGTACACCTCGGCGGTAAGAAGACGCGACAAAACCGCTCAGATCTCCGACCACTCCGCCGCCAAGGGCTATTATGCATACCCCTTTGCCTTTATCAAAATCAGCGACATCTTTAAGGACTTTGATCCAGGTAGTATGCGATTTACTTTTTTCAGAGTCAGGGACAACACAGAATTTTACGCTTAGCCCTGATGAGATGAGTGATTTTTGAAGAATTTTACCGAAAAGTGATCTTATTTTTGAGTTTGTTATTACGTAGGCGGCATTGGCAAGGCCCATATCTTTTATTATACTGCCTACGGAACGCAGCAGATCCCTTTTGATGTGGATATTATAACTTCTTTTCCCGAGGCCTACTTTTATCTTTTTCATGTTATTATTATTTTATTAAAGGTATAACTAAGTATAACAACAAAAAAAAGAACTGTCAAGATGGAAAGATGAGGTTGCTGAAATATTCATAAAAACCACTCCAGCAACCTCTGATTACCGAGATTATTGAAGATTACTAAGATTTTATCAACGATAATGAATCTCTGTAATCTAAGTTAATCTCTGCAATCAAGAGATTGCTCTATGTTTTAAGGTTTTTCAGCAATCTCAAGATAAGTGAGGTCAGTATAAAATATTTTGCAATAACTAAAGGTGTGGTGTGTTTGCTCATGGGCCCCTCCGTCCGGTGTGCCCGCCTGCCCCTCGCTTGCATGGGCGGGCAGGGATCCTCTCCCTCGCCTTTACTCGGGATCCTTCCGAGGGATCCTGAACGAATGTGAAGGGCCATTCGCAAACACCCCACACCTTTTAACTCTTGACATGTTTATAGTGCCATCGCTTTCTCTGCTGGTTCGTGATAGCAAAACATGTCCGCTCTTATGCCTGTCTGGGGGAGAGAAAAAAATCCTGCCCAAACTGCCGCAGGACTTTTTTAAGTGTATTGGTTTAAAAATTTTTATTGGAATCGGATTAAACAGGTGAGTTAAATTTAAAAAATTAAATTCCTAGAAATTTCGTGGGGAGGATTAATAAAGTGAGAACTCTATGCCTAAAAACTTAATAACAAAATAGACCACGACAGACACAATGTTTCGTAAGACCCCGCTCCATAAAAGAAATATTATCAGCACAAAACCATATGGCTGTATCTTATTATATATAGGGACATATTTCCAGGGAAGAAGCGCGGTGATTATCCGTGACCCGTCAAGCGGTGGTATTGGTATGAGGTTAAAAACTCCCAGAACTACGTTTATGATTATACCAAATACAAACAATTGTCCAAACAGGGTAGCTATCAATATAGGAAAGATCTTCAAGAAAAGAGAAAGGCAAAGCGCCATGAGGAAATTGGCAGCTGGTCCGGCAAGGCCCACCAGCAGCATATCTCTCTTCGGGTTTTTCAGGCTGTTAAAGTTTACAGGTACAGGCTTTGCCCAACCTATAGGAGGCAGGTGAAGCGTTACCAAGATAATAGGAAGAATAATAGTGCCAAATGGATCTATGTGGCGAATAGGATTTAGACTCAACCTGCCCATATACTTAGCGGTGGGATCTCCACACTTATACGCGACCCAACCATGCGCAAACTCGTGTATTGTAATCGCGAAAGCCAGCACAACAAACTGTAATACTACGTATGAAAGCATAGGCTTATCTTATGGTTGAACCTGAAGGCATATCCTTATCAAGCGTAAGGACCGAAAGGTTATTATCATCAGAGGCTGCTAAAAGCATGCCATTTGACTCGACGCCCCTTATTAGGGCGGGCTCCAGATTGGTTATTACGGCAATATTCTTTCCTATAAGATCCTGGGGAGTATAGTATTTTTTAATACCGGCTACTATCTGGCGTTTATCTTCACCTATCTCTACATCGACAACGTAGAGCTTATCAGCCGATGGGTGGTCCCTTACATCAATGATTTTCGCTGTTCTTATATCAAGTTTCTTAAACTCATCGAACGTAACCATGCGCTCCCCCTATTAAACGCGGTAGGCACTCTTGCGTTATCTATAAGCATCCAAGAGACCGCGTGTTCTTATTTTTTACCTTCGGGCTTCTTTGCTTCTGCTTTAGCACCTTCCGCAGGAGCGGCTGCTCCTGTACCTGCCGCTGCCTCTGCCGCTTCTTCAGGGGCCTTTGCCTTTTCCTTCTTTATCTTCATCTTGATTACTTTAACTTTAGGGAGGCCAAAGACAGGATTCCCTTCTTCCCATTCATCTTTCTTCTTGAAATGGAGTATCCTCTCAAGACGCTTTAAAACGCTTTTATGTTTCTTAGACTTTCCACTTTTAAAACTGGGGTGTATAGACATGTTTATCTCCTCACTGTTTTTTTACATAACAATCCGGATAAAGCTTAAGAAGCTGCTTCTGCTGCAGCTTAGCCTTGTCCTTAAACTCGAACCTACCTACACATACAACAAAATACCTGGTATCGCTCTTATAAAAAAATGAGGCAAAACCCT
>JBDRAM010000026.1:0-47104 GCA_043823785.1 Candidatus Omnitrophota bacterium | reverse complement strand
TCGATCTATATACTGAGAAAAGAAGGCTTTCCGTGCTAGATGAATTTTTTATGATAGTAAAATCCGCGTCTATGGGCATGATTACCCTCATGGCTGCCACGTTTATTTACAGAGAATTTACATATTCGAGGGTCATGCTTTCTATCTGCTGGTTGAGCTTAGTCTTCTTTATATCTCTCGGAAGGTTTATTATAAATAGGGCAAGGCTCGCGTTAAGGGCCACGAAAAGAGATTATTCAAATCTGCTTTTACTCGGCGTGGGGCCGGCCGCTTTACGCATAATAAGCCATATAAAAAATGACCCGCACTGGAATTATAAGATAGTGGGCGTAGTATCTATGCCCGGTGATGATAAACAGGATAAGCTAAGCGGTATTCCTATCCTGGGTGAGCTCAGTGAACTCTCTGATATTCTTTCGCGTAAGAGCATTGATGAGGTCATTTTGACAGTTCCCTCACTTCCGCGGGATGTGACCATGTCCATAATATTTGAGTGCGAGAAGAGATTGGTAAAATTCAGGCTTATAGCCGATCTTCTAGGTATGATCACTTCACAGGTGGATATGGAGAATATAGACGGCGTACCTCTTTTGGGCCTTAAGGAAAGCCCTCTCGCGTTTACATATAGCAGAATTTTAAAGAGAGGGGTAGATCTTTTTGGTTCATCTTTTGGGCTTTTAGTCCTTTCGCCATTGTTTCTTATAATAGCGATAGCAATAAAACTGACCTCACAGGGCCCTGTATTCTATGTGCAGAAAAGAATAGGCGAAGACGGAAAGCGTTTTACGATTTTTAAATTCAGGACCATGAAAGAGAAGGCTGAAAAGGGAGTTGGCATGGTCTGGGCAAAGAAGGATGACCCCCGAAGGATAAAGATAGGCGGCCTTTTAAGAAAACATAACCTTGATGAACTGCCTCAGCTTATAAATGTATTTAAGGGGGAGATGAGCCTGGTAGGCCCGCGGCCTGAAAGGCCTAAATTCGTGGGTAAGTTTAAAGAGAATATACCAAGGTATATGTCGAGGCATAAGATAAGATCCGGCATGACAGGCTGGGCGCAGGTAAATGGCTTAAGGGGAGATACATCGATAGAAGAGAGGACAAAGTACGATATATATTATGTCGAAAACTGGTCGGTCATGTTTGATATTAAGATTATATTGATCTCTATATTTCAGATATTGTTTACAAGTGAGCATGCATATTAAAATGAGCACATAACTTATGGAGCGCGCAGTGCGACATAAGTTATAGGTGCGAATTTTATCCTGAGCCCCAAAGGTTCGGGGCGAAGGATCTATTTTATGGAAAAACAGAAAATATCGAATATCTTAGATAGGCTTAGGGGTTTCTCATTTTATCTTTTGGTGGCTGCGGTTGCTTTTTCAAACTCCTTTACAGAGATCGCTACCACCACCATAATCGTATTATGGATCATAAGAAAAATACTGGATAAGGACCTCTCTATTCCAGGTGGCAGGCTCACTTTGCTCTTGTTACTTTTTACAATATGGAATCTGGCCTCTTTTATGAATTCAGCCTATATATATAACAGCATAAGGGGCTTGCTGAAGGTAATAACACAGACACTCCTTTTTGCAGCTACCATAGACCATTTCCGAGGAAAGAAAAACCTAGAGAGGTTTTTATTATTTGCGCTGGGATTCGGTTTTCTTATCTGCGTAAACGGCATAATCCAATATACCACAGGTATGGATCTTATAAGGCAGCGCACGATAGATTCACTTGATTGCCTGCATCGAGTTTCCTCATCCTTCAAGCATTCAAATGATTTTGGAGCATATCTTATAGTTGTAATAAGCGTTCTTCTAAGCCTTTTCTTTTCAAAATCACGCAATATAAAAGAGAGAATACTGCTTATTATACTGATATCAACTGCCGGATGGTCGCTTGCGGCTACAAGCTCAAGAGGGGCATGGCTCGGGTTTATAATAGCGGTGCTTTTTCTGGCCATGATGAAAAGCAAAAGATTATTTGGAATAATGCTCCTATTGCTTGTGCTTTCTCCCGTACTTCTGCCCGGCTCTGTTAAAAGCAGGTTTATGGATCTGTTGAAGGTCGATAGCGTAGGTGGTACGGTATGGGAAAGAAAGAAGCTCTGGAGCGGTACTTTGGCTATGGTAAAGCAGCACCCTATCTTAGGATTTGGTGTCAATACATACACTAAAAATTTCCCTAAATATAAACCAAAAGACTATCCTGACGTTAGATATACCCATAACAGCTATCTTCATATGGCAGCTGAGATCGGAGTGGTGGGTTCAAGCATATTTTTGATATTTCTCGCGTCAGTAATAGCTTCTTCCCTTAGAAATATGAGCAATTTTAAAAAGGGCTTAAGCCGTGATCTCTCTTTTGGGCTGCTGGCAGGAACGATTGGTTTTTTAGCTCATTGCGGGGTAGACACGCATTTGTATTCCGTTACTTTAGCCGCGTTTTTATTTTTGTGCCTAGGGGTGATCGCAGCCTTTCGCAACCTATCTTATGATGAAAGAAACTAATCCTGAGAAGATACGAAATATCGTTGTATTAAGGACTGACCGAATAGGAGAGGTGCTTCTTTCAACGCCTGTAATCGATTCGTTGAAAACAAAGTTCCCCAAGGCAGAAGTAAGCTTTGTGACTTCAGCATATTCTGAAGGAGTAGTATCAAACAGAGAAGACCTTAAAGAGGTGCTCATATTCAGCACAATAGCCGGAAAATCTTCTTTAGTAAAGGCATTATTTTTAAGCCAGAAGCTAAGAAATAGAAATTTTGACTTAGCGGTAGTGCTTAACCCTCATAAGATGCTTCATTTGGCAATTTTTTTAGCGGGTATTCCTGTGCGTGTAGGCTTTGACCGGAAATGGGGAGCGCTTCTTAACCGCAAAATAAAGGATAAAAGGGATGAGGGAAAGACGCATGAGGTAAATTACAATTTAGAATTACTCGAAACCATAGGAATAAGAGAGAGGGATATACCGCCTTCCATAACCGTGCCTGATGAGGACAGAGATTTCTTTGAGATATTATTCGCGAAATATGAGATAGATTGGGATCGTAAGATAGTGGTTATCAGTACCGGAACCAGTAATCCCGCGAAGCAGTGGCCCATAGAAAATTTTACCGAGCTTATACGCAGGCTCGTGTCGTCAGCGGATATAAATATAGTCTTGATAGGTGAAAAGGGTGAAAGGGCTGTGTGTGAAAAGATAATATCTGATGTCGGGCGCAAAAGAGTTTTTGACCTTGCCGGGCTTCTAACGGTAAGCCAGCTTGCGGGGGTATTTAAATGGGCCGATCTTGTTATAACTAATGATAATGGCTCCATGCACATAGCGGCAGCTCTAGGTAAAAAGGTAGTAGCTTTTTTTGGAAGAAATATTCCCGGAGTCAGCCCTGTCAGATGGAGCCCGTTTGGTAAGGGCCATGTAATATTTCATAAGGATCCCGGCTGCTCGCCATGCTATGACAGAAAATGCCCCTATAATTTTAAGTGCTTGAGAAGTATTACTCCTGAAGAGGTATTTGAAGCGGTAAAGAAAGCATTAAAATGAACCCATGGAAAAAATAGAGAGTTCTGTGTTGAGCGACATACGACATACGACATACGACATACTATCCCCAAGAATACTCATTGTCAACCCCTTCGGTATCGGTGATGTGCTTTTTACCACACCTATTATAGGGGCTATAAGAAAGCAATATCCCAATGCTTATATAGGTTATATATGCAATATAAGGACAGCTCCCTTTATTCTATCCGACCCCAATGTAAATAAGTGCTTTATATTTGAGAAGGATGAGTACAGGCACCTCTGGAAGATCTCAAAGTATAGGTGCCTTCTTAAGCTTTATCGCCTTTTGAGAGAAGCAAGAGATGAGAAATTTGATACTGTATTTGATCTTTCCCTTGCCCGGGAATTTGGCCTTTTCCTGAAATTGGCAGGCATAAAGAAAAGAATCGGATATAATTATAAAAAAAGAGGGATATTTTTAACTAACAAGATAGATCTTGATGGATACCATGATAAGCACATGGCTGAATACTATATATCACTTATGGCGCTTGCGGGCATAGAATCACCGGAAGGCCTCTGTATGCATATCTACATACCGGAGAAAAGCAGGCGCAATGCCCGCGACCTATTGCTAATAAAAGGCATAGCTGATGATGAAGGATTTGTATGCATGGCACCGGGCGGGGGCTTGAGCTGGGGCGGTACATCTTTTCGCAAGCAATGGCCAAAGGAGAATTTCCTGGAAATAGCAAAGGTTCTGTGCGGCGAGCTGAACCTAAAGGTGGTGTTGATAGGCAGCGGGGAAGATAAACAGATGTGTGGGTATATAAAAGAGAAAGAAGCAAGGTGTATAGACCTTTGCGGGGAGACAGACCTTTTGACATCGGCCGGTATTATTGATAAGGCAAGGATGCTTATAGCAAATGACGGAGGCCCTTTGCATATAGCGGCTGCTTTAGGCACTGATACGGTTTCAATATTCGGGCCTGTTGATGATAAAGTCTATGGCCCGTATCCGGTTAGTGAAAAACATATTGTAATAAGAAATGATAGTTTAAGCTGCAGGCCGTGTTACCGTAATTTTAAGATACCTGAATGCGGACACAGAGACTGCCTGAATAAGATTTCTGCACAGACAGTAGTAGAAGCGGTGAAAAGGTCGATTCTATAATAAGAGAGGTAAGGAATGGATACCCGCAAGAGATTATCAGCTGTTATACTTACGAAAAACATAGAAGATAAGGTTAGAGATTGCCTTGAGAGTATTAGATGGGCCGATGAGATAGTTGTTGTGGATGGTTTTAGTACCGATAAGACGGTAGAGATATGTAGAGAATACAACGCAAGGATCGTCCAGCACGAATTCGGAGGAGATTTTGGCCAGGAGAGAAACATTGGTATAGACAACTCATCAGGAGACTGGATACTGCAGCTTGACGGCGATGACGTGGTAACAGAGGGTTTTAAAAATGAAATGGTGAAGATACTCCAAAAGGAAGATAGGTTTGCGGCTTATAAGTTCTGGCGCAAGAATTTCTTTATGGGCCATTTCATGAGATACGGTGGGTGGTATCACCGCTCTCTTCATCTTTTTAAAAAAGGCTTCGCCCTGTACCAGGGCAAGGTCCATCATGAGCTTATTGTTAACGGCGAGATAGGCAGCCTGGATGCCGAGATAGAACACTACCCTTTTGATAATTTTTCACAGTTTGTTACAAAACAAAACCGTTATACGGACATCGAGTCGAAGGAGATACTTGAATTAAAAGGGGTCCTGGACAGAAAAGAGATACTTTATAACATAAAGATAAAGCCGGTAAAGCTCTTCTGGAAATTCTATGTAAAGAAGCAGGGCTTCAAGGAAGGCGTATACGGATTTATATTCTCAGTTTTATTCGCGTGGGTTCATTTTATTAAGTGGGTAAAGTATTGGGAGCTCGTAAGAGACAAGCTTGAGCAGTAGTTATTTGGCTCTTGCTTGCCCGAAACCCAATTCTCGCAGGACCGCTCGCAAAGCCCCAGCGAGGCTTTGCTCGCTTGGCGAAAATTTTCGCTCTTCCGCCTTCGGCGGAAACCGTGCCCGCTCAAATTTTCGGACATCCTGCTCTGAATTGGGTTCCGGCCAAGCAGGAAAAGGTTTTGCTCCGGTTGGCCCCAAAAGCTCTTTACAAGTGGCTTTGTTACGCGACAACGTTATTTGTTAATTAGGATTAAATATGAAATGTTTCTTTAGACTAATAAAAAATTTCTTAATAGTTTTTGTTCCGCTTATTGTCTTAGTGATATCGTTTTTAGTAAGACCTAATATTGTGATTTCAATCGATAAAGATTTTTCACATACCAGATATATTTCCACAGAGTTAAAAAACATAGGTAATGCACCAGCTTTTGATTTGAAATATGATATATTCCAGCCAGAGGTTAATAATCCGCAAAAACCCTTATTTGAGAAAGATATATTTATGGTAGGTCGCATTTATCAATGCGGAGTACAAGTACCAAAAATACCAGAAGATAACGCAGTAGCATATGAGATAAGTTATAAATATTCAGTTATTAACATACCATTAATTAAAAAATGGCAATTAGTTGCTAAGATAAAAGGATTATTCTATTGGACTAACAAAAAATGGGATGTGCGGTAAATGAATTTTATAGAGAAGCAAGCTGCGGGTATTGTGTAAAGCAAAACTTTATTTTTTTCGCCCTGAGTTCAAGGGAGAGGCGAAAATAATAGTTTTGCGAACAATACCCGCAGCTTGCAAGATTGCAAAAAATTTCAGTGCCGAGCACACAAAAGTTTCTATAGAGGAGAACGATGAAGCGAAAGCGAATGATATTTTTAGACAGAGATGGAGTCATTAATAAGAATCCCATTCGATATGATTACATAAAGAAGGCAGCGGAGTTTAAACTTTTGCCGGGCGTTACGGAGGCGGTAAAGATGCTTACGGAAGCAGGATTTGATATAGTGGTCACATCGAATCAGGCTGGGGTAGCAAAGGGCCTCTTTTCTAGGGATGACCTTAAAGGAATAACTGAAAAGATGATTAAAGGCATAGAGGCTAAAGGCGGAAAGATAAGAAAGGCTTTCTATTGCCTGCATCATCCCGATGCCGGCTGTGCCTGCAGAAAACCTAAAGCAGGGCTTATTAAAAAAGCGGTTGGCAAGTCTAGGATAGATAAGAAGAACTCATTTTTTATAGGTGACACAGAGAGGGATGTTGCTGCGGGGAAAAGCTATGGGGTAAGGACCATAGCGGTGCTTTCCGGTTATTATAACAGGAAAGACATGAAGCTCTGGCAAACGCAACCTGATTATACCTGCAGAGATCTTTTATGTGCAGTAAAAGATGTTATATTGAAGAACAGTATATAGGGTATAATAAAAATAAAGTTATAAATGTTATAAATGTTACAAATGTTACGAATGTTACGGAGGTTACGGAGGTTACGAATGTTACGAATGTTACGAATGTTACGAATGTTACAAATGTTACAAATGTTACGAATGTTACGAATGTTACGAATGTTACGAATGTTACGAATGTTACGGAGTACCTTTTTGAAAAATGTAACTTTCGTAACCTCCGTAACCTCCGTAACCTACGTAACATCATAAAGTACGAGGTTTGCGATGAAGGATCTGATAGAGCGGTTGAAGGAAGAGAGGCTAGTCTGTGACGGGGCGATAGGCACCATACTTATGTCAAGCGGCATGCCTGAAGGAGCTTCTCCGGATGACTGGGGCGCTAAGAATAAAAAAGTTATGGCCTCCATATATAAATCCTACATTGATGCGGGCGCTGATATGATAACGACCAATACCTTTGGCGCCAACAGCATAAAACTGAAAAAATATAATATTGAAAAAAAGGCCCAGTCTATAAATAAGATAGCTGTCGAGGCCGCAAAGGAGTCCGCAGGTGATAAGGCGTATGTTTTGGGTGATATCGGGCCTACAGGTGAATATATGAAGCCTGTTGGCAATATTGAGCCTGCTCAAATGCTTGAATGTTTCGCGGAGCAGGTAGTAGTGTTGAATGAAGCCGGGGTAGACGCTATTATATTAGAGACCATGTCGGATATGGAGGAATTAAAACAAGCTATAATGGCGGTAAAGGGGAATACGAAACTTCCGCTTATCGCTAGTATGACATTTCAGAAGACTCAAGGAAAAGGCTTTAGGACTACATCGGGTGTCAGCATACCTCAATTTGTGAATGAAGCGCTTTTGGCGGGTTGCGACGTTATAGGCACAAACTGTAACCTTACAATAGCGGACATTATAGGCCTGATAGCTGAATTGCGCACTTTAAGTACAGCGTTTTTAATAGCTCAGCCAAATGCCGGTATGCCTAAACTTGTTGACGGAAAGGCTGTTTATGATGAGTCTCCCGATGAATTTGCTAAATATATTCCTGAGCTTATTGAGGCAGGTGCAAATATTATCGGTGGCTGCTGCGGCACTACGCCGCAACATATACGGAGGGTCAGAGAGGTTGTAGGTCCTAGGCCGTAGGTTGCAGGGATTAGAGTTAAAATCCCTATGCCTTAGAGCCTGGAACCTAGAGCTGGAGTAAATCATATGAAAAAAGTTTTGATAATACACGCATCTGCGGGAGATGGGCATAAGAGGGCAGCGGAGGCATTAAATAATGCCTTTATGAGCTCAAGTGAAAAAGATATAGAAGTAACGCTCATTGATTCTTTAGATTATACCAACAGATTTTTCAGTAGCTGCTATAGAGTAGGTTATATTATTCTGGTTAAATACCTCCCTACCTTATGGGGTTTTGTCTATTATCTTCTTGATAACAGGTTTTTCTTTAATCTTAACAGTCCATTACGCAGGCTTATCAATGCTTTAAATACCAAAAGGCTGAAACAGTTTCTGGTTAATGAGAGATTCGACCTTATCTTAGCGACGCATTTTTTAGGGGTAGAAGTCATCTCACACCTCAAGAAAAAAGGCGCCCTTTTATCTACTCTTATTGCTGTGCTTACAGATTTTAAGCCACACTATTACTGGCAGTCTGAAAAGGTAGATATATATACTGTTGCCGCGGAATATACAAAGGCCGAGCTTATAAAAAGAGGCGTTGATGAAGGCAAGATAAGGGTAACAGGCATACCTTTGCGCAAAGGTTTTGGCGCTAATCTATCCAAAGAAGAGGCGCGCAAGGTATCAGGCTTAGACCCATATAAGTTTACCGTGCTGGTTATGGGAGGCGGCTTTGGGGTAGGCCCGATCGAAAAGACAGTCCTTAGTTTACAAAAGCTTAATTTTGATTGCCAGATAGTCGCGGTATGCGGTCATAATTCCAAATTAGCGCATAGGCTTAATGCCCTGAAAACAGGTTTTGCGAAATCGACATATATATTTGGGTTTTACAAAAACATAGATGATATTATGGCGGCAAGCGATATCATGGTCACAAAGGTAGGCGGCATAACATGCGCGGAAACACTCGCGGAAGGTTTACCGGTTTTGACAATTAATCCTATACCTGGACAAGAGATGCATAACGCGGGTTTTCTGTTTGAAAATAACATAGGGTTTAAGCTGAGCAGGGTAGATGAAGTAAATGGCATAGTAAGTGTTTTCTTCCGCTCACCCGGGAAATTAAACGAGATAAGCCAGGATATCCATAAGCTTGCCAGGCCAAATGCTGCCAGCGATATCGTAAGATTGGTGATAGGAACTATATATGGACCCCGTACGACTCCTAACCAAACAGAGTTTAGCGGGATATAAAGTATAACATATAAAATATTTAACTGCAAAATACATATTTCCTAGGAGTCGTACGGGGTGGATAAACATACTCTCGGTGATATCATAAAAGATATAAAGAATTTTATCGAGCTTGAAAAAGAATCAGGGCTTGATGAGTTCATGCTAAGCAGTATCTTAAAAATTAAAAGAAAAGAATCATACAGCGATGAAGCCTTCGAAGCTGACAAAAAGGGAGACCTGGATAAGCTAAGGCAAAAGGTAGAAGCCTGCAGGGAGTGCGCTCTTTCTCAGTCACGGAGAAACCTTGTTTTTGGCGAAGGTAATCCCGACGCAGCATTGATGTTCATCGGAGAGGCCCCGGGGCTTGAAGAAGATATCCAGGGAAAGCCTTTTGTGGGGAAAGCGGGGATCTTACTTACAAAGATAATAGAAGCCATCTCTTTAAAAAGAAAAGATGTTTATATCGCGAATTGCCTTAAGTGCCGCCCGCCGCAGAATCGTAATCCCCTGCCTTCAGAGGTCTTTTCCTGCAGAGAATTCTTTTTAAAGCAGATCGAGATCATAAGGCCTGAGGTCATATGCTGTCTTGGAAAGTTTGCGATGCAGACTCTACTCGTGTCTGATGAGCCCATATCCAGGGCAAGGGGCAAGTTTTACGATCTTGATGGCATAAAAGTAATGCCGACATTTCACCCCGCGTATCTTTTACGTAACCCAAGCGAAAAAAAACTGGTATGGGAAGATATGAAAAAGATTCGGGACTATTTAAAAACGGTGTAGGGCCTATGTCCTAGGCTGTAGGGTTTATTTTTAACATATGGAAAACGCAACACTTAAAACAAATCAATCCGCTACCCGCCACAAACTATACGCTAAAGTTCTATTAAACCTCCCCGTAGAAGGGCCGTTTGATTATCATATACCTGCTGAGTTTGTTGAAGCTTTATCGATAGGTAAAAGGGTTTGGATTGATTTTGGGCCCAGAAAGCTCATAGGTTATGTAGTTGGTATAGATACAGATACAGTAGTAGAATATACAAAGCCTATATTGGATGTGATAGATAAAGAGCCTATTTTGGATGATGAGATGCTCAAACTTACTAAACAGGTATCTGATTATTACCTTTGTTCATGGGGTGAGGCGATAGGCGCGGTAATCCCCTCAAGCCTTAAGAAAGGTAAGACAGAGGTAAAGGCGAGAGTCAAAGAAGGCCACTCGCCTATCCAGCAGACTGAGAAATTAAAACCTACTCTTCAGCAAGAAGCAGCCCTTAAATCTATATTAAGATCAATAGATGATTCAACGCACAGCGTCTTTTTGCTTCATGGCGTGACAGGAAGCGGAAAGACAGAGGTATATCTTCAGGCTATCGGCAGGGTTTTAGAAAAAGGCCTATCCTGCATAGTGCTTGTGCCTGAAATATCATTGACTCCGCAGGCCCTAGAGAGGTTTAAGGGCAGGTTCCAGGAGAGGGTCGCGGTATTCCATAGCCGCCTTACCCAGGGGCAGAAATATACGGAATGGAAGAAGCTTAAGGATGGCATCTGCCATATTGTTGTCGGTGCGCGCTCCGCGATATTTTCACCTATAAAAGATATCGGATTGATAATAGTAGATGAGGAGCATGACGCCTCGTATAAGCAGAATGATTCGCCGCGTTACAATGCTGTAGACGTAGCTATAATGCGCGCGAAACTTAATAACGCGGTAGTGATATTAGGAGGAGCGACACCATCTTTGGAATCTTATACAAAGGCTAAAGCCGGAGAGTATAAACTACTTCAGCTTCAGGAACGTATTGAAAAGCGCCCTCTTCCCGAAGTCAAAATTGTAGATATGAGGAAAGAGCTTATAGAACGTAAAAGAAGGCGCCTTATATTTTCAAGGCTTCTCAAGGAGGCGATGGAAAAGGTTCTGAGCGATAAGCAGCAGATAATACTTTTCCTGAATCGAAGAGGCTTCTCAACCTACGCAAACTGCAAAAAATGCGGTTATGTCGAAACGTGTAAAAAGTGCAATGTCGCTTTAAACTATCACTCAGATAAGAAGGTGCTCCTTTGCCATTACTGCAGCTATCAGAAAGAACCTGTTAATATATGCCCGTCCTGCAATAGTTCATATATAGACTATTTTGGATTCGGGACACAAAGGGTAGAGAGTGAACTGCATAGATATTTTCCTACGAATACAGTAAGCAGGATGGATAGCGACTCTACAAAAAAGAGAGAGTCTCATAAGTTTATATTGAAAGATTTTGAACAAGGCAAAACAGAGATATTGATAGGCACCCAAATGGTCGCGAAGGGGCATGATTTTCCAAGCGTTACGCTGGTGGGCGTCATATCGGCAGATACGGCATTAAATCTCCCTGATTTCAGGGCCGGTGAGAGGACGTTCCAGCTGCTTACGCAGGTTGCGGGAAGAGCAGGAAGAGGGCTTGTGCCGGGTAAGGTTATTGTCCAGACATTTGTACCTCATCACTATACGGTGATTTCAGCGATAAATCATGATTTTAAGGATTTTTATAAAAAGGAGATAGCGTTAAGGAGGGAGATATTTTTGCCGCCATTTTCTCATATCATATGTTTAACATCTCGTTCTTATAAGGAAGAAAGGGCCAAAAAGTGCGCGGAAGACTTAGCAGGGCATATCTTAAAAAAGAACCTCCAGGGGCTTATAGACCTTGCGGGGCCTGCGCCGGATTTTGTTTTCAGGTTGCGCAGGCAGTATAGATGGAATATAATATTAAAGGTGAAGGACCCGTGCGAATTTAACCCTAAGCTCAAGCAATGCCTTAAGGAGTTCAGGAAACCGCACGGTGTGATTCTGACAGTTGATGTAGACCCTATGTAGGAATTACGAAAGGCAGCCTAATATGCGTATAGTGTTTTTCGGGACATCAGAGTTTGCGGTAAAGCCTCTTGAAGCTATTTTAAACAGCAGGCACGAGGTATCAGCTGTAATTACTCAACCTGTAAGGCAGAAGGGAAGGGGCCTTAAGGTTCTTCCGCAGCCTGTCGAAGAGTGCGCCGACAAGCAGAATGTAAAGATACTGAAATTTCCTGATGTGAATTCTAAGGACGCGATAGAATCATTAAAGAAAGAAGCAGCACACATTTTTGTAGTAGCCGCGTTTGGCCAGATATTAAAGAAAGATCTCTTGGGGGTACCGGCATTATATTCTATAAACATACACGCTTCGCTGCTTCCAAGGTATCGTGGAGCAGCTCCGATCCAGCGCGCTATTATTAACGGTGACAAAAAAACCGGCATAAGCATAATACGGATGAATGAAGGCCTCGATGGGGGAGACATATTGAGCCAAAAAGAGATAGCCATTGATGAAAACGATAACTCGCTTACGCTGAGCAATAAGCTTTCGATCCTTGGAGCAGAGATGATATCCGATGCCCTGGATATTATAGAATCTGAAGATGTAAAATTCTCACCGCAGTCTGGGGCGGAGGCTTCCTATGCCTCAAAGCTTAAAAAGGAGGATGGGCTTATAGGCTGGGAAAAAGACGCCTTATCCATAAGAGACCTTATACGCGGCTGTTTTCCCTGGCCGTCCGCATATACATATATCGAAGGCAAAATGCTAAAGATCCTCGATGCTGATCTGCTGCCGGGAGATGATATTCATAAGCCCGGGGAAATAACAGATGTAAACGATAAAGGCATATCTGTAGCCTGCGGCAATGGATCTCTACTGGTAAAAAAGCTTCAACTGGAAGGAAAAAAACCTCTCCATGCGGCGGAATTCTTAAGAGGTAAGCCTCTTAAGAAAGATATGATTTTTAGAAGATAATATTTGTATTTTTTAAATTTACGATATATCATAGTGCCTATATAAAAGGAGATAATATGATATACTGGGCACCGTTCCTGCATTTTTATCAACCACCTACACAATTTCACGCTGTCTTAAAAAAGATATGCAAAGAGTCTTACAGGCCGCTTGTCAAACTCTTTATGACGCATCCTTCCGCGAAGGTCACAGTAAATATAAGCGGTTCCTTAACAGAGCTTTTAATGGATCACGGTGGAGATGATATTGTAAAAGGATTAAGGACCATAGCCCATCGAGGCCAGCTTGAATTTGTTGGTTCATCCAAATACCATGCCATACTGCCTCTTATACCCGAAGAGGAGATGAGGCGTCAGATTGAACTTAATGATAAGACCAATAGTTTCTTTTTTAAGAATAGCTATCGCCCAAAAGGTTTCTTCCCCCCTGAGATGTGCTATTCCGAAAGGGTAACCGCCCCTATCGCGGAAGCGGGGTACGAATGGGTTCTCCTAAGTGGCATAGCCTGCCCGAAGCCATGGCCTATGAATAAGGTGTATGGACTTAAAAATAATAAGGGTAAGGATATGAGAGTATTATTTCGCGATGATATATTGAGCAATAATATAAGTTTTCACGGGATAGATAGCAAGGGTTTTCTTGAGCATCTTAGCAACATACATAAGCATCAGCAGAAAGACGGCCCCTCAGCTCACGAAAATGATATATATGTTGTAACGGCGATGGATGCGGAGACTTTCGGGCATCATATACGAAACTGGGAAAAACTTTTTTTGCAAGCTGTTTATGAAGCGCTTGCGGTTACTCCGCGAACCTTTAAAAAGATAAAGCAGAGGCTGTGCCTGGCCAAGGGCCATAAGAAGATACTGGATTCTGTTGATATGAGCAAGATAAAGGTGGTAACTATAAGCGAGATTATAGAGCATTTCCAAAAAGCGGAAACTGTTGAGCCAAAACCTTCCAGTTGGTCCACGTCTGATGAGGATATCGCGAAAAATAGTCCTTTTCCGCTTTGGAACGATCCTAATAATATGATACATAGATATCAGTGGGAACATGTAAATATATGCCTTGAGCTTGTAAATAAGGCAAATGATCCCGTGTCAATTACTTTTGAATCAAAATCATCGGCAGATATGGCAAGAAGCCTTATGGACAGGGCTATCTACAGCTGCCAATGGTGGTGGGCTAGCAGAAGGCCTATGTGGGACATAAACCTGATAAATAAAGGCCTCTTACTGCAGGAAGAGGTTATCTTTAACGCTTACAGGGCATTAACAGCCTCAAAAATAAGCGACGATGAAAAGCATAATTACTATTACAAGGTAGTAGCTGCCAGGGACATAAAGGATAAGATACGAGATATCTTATTCAAAGGTTGAGGTAAAAAGATGCAAGGTAATACATGACTAAAGAACCCCTATTTTTTTTACAGACCATACACTTTCATCAGCCAGTTGGAAATTTTGACTCTGTTATTGAAAGGGCATGCCGCAGATGTTATGAACCGTTCCTTGATACAATAGAAGATTTCCCGGATATCAAGTTTAACCTGCATTATAGCGGCTGCTTGCTCGAATGGTTTAAAAAACATAATAGTTCCATGTTGTCCAGAATAAAGAGATTGGCGGAGAAGGGGCAGGTTGAGATTTTAGGCGGAGGTTTTTATGAGCCGATATTTTCATGTCTTCCGGATAAAGACAGCTCTGATCAGATAAGGATGCTTTCTTCTTTCTTGAGAGATGAATTTGGCGTAAGTGCCAAAGGCGCATGGCTCCCCGAAAGGGTATGGGAGCCTCATCTCGCGGGCATTTTTAAAAAGGCAGGCATAAGATATACTATTGTAGATGATACGCATTTAAGATACGCGGGGCTTAAGCAGGATAAATTATATGGTTATTACATAACAGAAGACGATGGCAATTGCTTAAACATATTCCCGTCAGATAAATTTTTACGCTACAACATACCTTTTAATCCCCAGGAAGAAACACTAAGTTATTTTCATAAGGTTAGAGATAAATTCAATAGCAATTGTGTGTTATATGGTGACGATGGGGAGAAATTCGGTGAATGGCCCGGAACCTATAAGTGGGTCTATGAAAAAAAATGGCTCTATAAATTTCTTAAGTTTTTGCGTGAAAATTCATCATGGGTCAAGACTGAGAAGATATCAGAATATATGAAAAATAATCCTTCGCAAGGCAGGATATATCTACCCACCGCGTCATATCAGGAGATGGGTGAATGGTCTTTGCCCGTAGATTCTGCTCAGGCGTTCAAAGATATACTAAAGAAATTAAATGACGAGAGAAGCTTTGATAAATACGCAGATTTTATACGAGGGGGATTTTGGAGAAACTTTCTTATCAAATATCCTGAATCCAACCAGATGCATAAGAGGATGCTGCTGGTTAGTAAAAGACTTAGGCGTAGGAGCCGCCTCCTGGCGGCGAACCATAGCAAAGGCCAGGCTAAAAGAATAGATGAAGCAAAGAAAGAGCTTCTTAAGTCACAGTGCAATTGCGCATACTGGCATGGTGTATTTGGCGGGCTCTATCTATATCATCTGAGGCAGGCAATATATGAACATATAATATCCGCGGATAAGCTATTGGATTCCGTAGAAAACAATGGAAAGAAGTGGTTAAAGATAGAAGCGTCAGATTTTGACTGTGACGGCCATAAAGAGTTCATAGTATCTACGCCTCTTGATACCTTTACAATAGATACGGCTGAGGGAGCTACTATAACAGAGTGGGATATAAAGAAAAAATCCATCAATATAGTAAATACCATTTCCCGTAAAAAAGAGCCGTATCATAAAAAACTAAAAGAATTTGCGTTAGGAGGCATGAATGATGATGGCCCGGAAACGATACATAAGTCCCGATTGTCAAAGAAAGATATAGCCGGAAAGAAGCTCTACTATGATAAAGGCCGCAGGGCATTGCTCAAAGACCATTTTCTTTCTAAAAAAGCCACCCTGAAACAGATAATAAGTAACCTGCATGAGGAGAAAGGTGATTTTGTTAACAATGCTTATTCCATATCAAAGGCAAGCGGTAAAAATATCATCTTAAGGAGAATGGGGCATGTAGATAAACAGCCTATTGAGATAAATAAGCGGTTTTTTTTCACCCCTGCGCAAAATAAAATATCTGTAAGCTACAAGATAGCAAACCTGTCTCAGGAGCAGGCTGTATTAAACTTCGCGCCGGAGCTTAATTTTTCGCTTACAAAAGACAGCATAAATGCGGAGTTAAAAAAGATCAGCTCATTAATACTGCGCGATGAGGTTTTGAGCTTAAAAATAAAGCTCCAATTTTCAGAAAAAGCCGATAAAGTTTACAGATATTGTGTTAACACGATATCTCAGTCAGAGCGCGGCGTAGAGGAGAACTACCAGGCTACCTGCATCATTCCGGTATTTAAGTTCAGATTAGATCATAAGTGTGTCAAGTCCATCCTGCTGGATATCGTAGTTTCTTAGTCATTCCCCGGTTATAAGTTTCTCATAATTAAATCTTATCAGCAGTATGCGTAACGCATTGTTCTCACGTGCCCCATTTATATAAATTTGCTCTTAGATCCTTTTAGCTCTTTGAGCTTCAGGATCAAGCAAACTTTTTGGCGTATAAATTTGCTTTTAAATCCTTCGGCCCTGCCGGGGCCTCAGGATCAAGCAACTACCCGCAAAATAAATTTGCTTGACAAAGTTAACGCACTGTGTCATAATATTTTTCCCGCAGCTGCCTTAGAAGTGTTAACAAGCTGTGTCATTAGTTTAAAAGCTACTGCTTATTAGCAAAGGAAAAACCCAATGGTGGGCTCAGTATTAAGAAAATTAAGACTAACTAAGAATATGACTCAAGGCGCACTCGCAAAAAAAATGGGAGTGACCCGCCAAGCTATCTGTATGTGGGAAGGTGATAGACGAGAGCTTAAGGCTTCTACGTTAGATAAGCTATCGAAAATACTTAACGTAACACCAGAACAAATATTACGTCCGGAACGTATAAAAGTAAGAAAGGAGGCAATAGAAATGGCCACAAAAAAACAGACCACAAAAAAGAAAAGGGTCACATTTGAGCTTACTGCTCCCAGCGCGAAGAATGTGCTGATTGCAGGAGATTTCAATTCGTGGGATACAAACAGGAGCACGCTTAAAAAGGGAAGAAGCGGGCTTTGGAAGACAACTGCGACATTGGACCCTGGCAGGTATGAGTATAAGTTCATAGTTGATGGTGAATGGTTAACAGATCCAATGAATCCTGACACTACCCAGAATTTGTACGGCGGGTATAACTCAGTACTGACTATATAGTTATATATTAAAAAACAGCAGGAGCGTAATGCGCGTAGCTATTTTTTCATGGGAGTCTATGCACTCGATAAGCATAGGGGGCATAGCTTTTCATGTTACAGAGCTTGCATGTGCCCTGGAACGTAAAGGGCATGAAGTCCATCTATTTACTCGTATGGGGCGCCCAGATCATGCTGCGTATGAACGTATACACGGTGTCCACTACCATCGCTGTTATTTCAGTTCAAACCCGGATTTTATTGAAGAGATAAACAACATGTGCCGCTCCTTTGTAGAAGCTTTTTACCGGACAGAGGATTATGTAGGAAGGTTCGATATTATACATGCTCATGATTGGCTGACAGCAAACGCGATGAGCTGGATAAAAGAAGGCAGGGGCAGGAAATCGGTTCTTACCCTGCACTCCAGCGAATATGGAAGATGCGGTAATAATTTCTTTAACGGTAATTCTGAAAAGATAAGGCATATAGAATGGCACGGCGCTTATAGCGCCGATAGTGTTATCGCAGTCTCTAAAGCTCTGAAGAATGAATTGATCTGGATGTACAGTTTACCGGATTGGAAAGTCAACGCTATTTATAATGGTATAACATATAAGTCATATGATGGCTGGACAGATCCCGCAGATGTTAAGAAGATGTATGGAATAGACCCGATGGATCCTATGGTTTTGTTCGCTGGGAGAATGGTATACCAGAAAGGCCCGGATATTTTAGCAGAGGCTATACCCTTGATACTTCATCACTGCGGTAACGCGAAATTTGTCTTTGCCGGCGATGGCGAAATGCGCTGGGGCGTCGAAGAGAGAGCGCGCAGCTTAGGGGTGAGCCACGCAACCAGGTTCTTAGGATATACAAATGGCTGGAGGCTTAAGAATCTTTTCAAGGCCACTGATTGTGTATGTGTTCCAAGCAGAAATGAGCCTTTTGGAATAGTCATACTTGAGGCCTGGAGCGCGGGAAAGCCTGTAGTAGCTTCCTCAGTAGGCGGGCCTTCAGAGATAGTATGGCATGATGTGAATGGCTTAAAGACCTATAACAATCCTGAATCTGTAGCATGGGGCATAGGAACTCTATTCTCTGATTTTGACCATGCGCGATGGATGGGAAGAAACGGGCGCGTTGCGGTAGAGACGGTATTTTCATGGGACGTAATAGCGGATGAAGTGCTCACGGTTTATAATAGTTAAAGGTAGAATAGATGGCTATAAGTAAAAAGCAAGAAGTAAAAAGCAAGCGGCCAAAGGACGCGCAGTCCTCCGTAGCCCTACCATCTTCTGCTAATTACAGGGCGAAGGGGGATAAAAAAGAAAAGGCGAAAGCTGTGCCCTCTCGTTCCAAAATAAATATTTCTAATTTAAAAACAATACTCTCTGAAAATACCCAAACTGCCAGCAGGCTGATGCCACAGGGAAAATCACGAATTATTCCATCTCCACAGCCGCGATCCGAAATACAAAAAAGTGATAAGCTTAAATTACCCGCTAAAGAGAAGAAGCCTTTTATCGATAGCTATGATATACCAGCATCATACAATTCCACCCATCTTACTTTAATCGCAAGGGGCCCGCACTGGATATACGCTTACTGGGAAATATCACCAATGTTTATAGAAAAGGTCAAGGCTGATATCGGAGGCGGAGAGTTTGCGAGGTCTTCATATGTGCTGCGCATGTACGATGTCACATATAAAGATTTTAATGGAGAGAACGCGAACCACTCCTTTGACCTTGACGTGGGCCCGCATTCTAATAATTGGTATATAAATATTTTGGGTGATAATGTTACGTACTGCGGTGAAATAGGCATGCGCACGCCAGAAGGAAGATTTCACTCTTTTGCAAGGTCTAATTTTGTTACTACTCCACGTTTAGATTCCTCCAGCCGCAATGACATGGTCTGGATGGAGGTGAAGAAAGAGCTGCAGGAAGAACCGGCCATCTTTGCGGACCATAACTTACAGGCCTTTACCATGTTAACACAAGGCAGAGGCGCGAGAAAGATAGGCCGAAAGATTTTTTTAACAGATGACGATATAAGAGCGTACTATTCAAAGCTTTTTCCTGTTTTAAGCCGTCTTATTTCAGCAAAGGGCGGCAGACTGCCTGGATATATATCAATTGAGGGAGCGGATATATTAATTGAGGATATTCTTACAGGCGGATTACCAGGCAAAGAGTTTATAAAAAAGATAAAGATTGGTTTATCCGAAGAGTCGATCCTAAAGGGCGGTGCCAGCGAATCTCTTAATAAGCCGGGAGCCAGTGAAAGAGAAAAGAAAGAGAGGAAGTTCTTTTTTAATATAGGCTGTGAGCTTATTGTTTATGGCCGGACAGAGCCTGATGCTGAAGTATGGCTTGGCGACAAAAAAATAAAGCTTTATAAAGACGGAACATTTTCTCTGCGGTTAAGCCTTCCTGACGGAAAGATCCCGCTTGAATTTGTAGCTATATCAAAAGATAAGATTCAGAGGCGAGCTATAAGGACCTCGGTAGAGCGCGCAGAAACGAAAACAGAAGAACAGGGTTAATCCCCTGTCGTACAAGAAACACAGATGGATCGGAGTAATTAGA
This sequence comes from Candidatus Omnitrophota bacterium, assembly GCA_043823785.1. Classification (GTDB taxonomy): domain Bacteria; phylum Omnitrophota; class Gorgyraeia; order JABMRG01; family JABMRG01; genus JBDRAM01. The sequence goes on along the minus strand of JBDRAM010000026.1, from coordinate 27,134 downwards.
TTATGCATAAAGGTTACTTTTGTTTAATGCTGCATGCGCATCTCCCCTATGTGCGCCATCCTGAAGAGGAGCATTTTCTGGAAGAGAGATGGCTTTATGAAGCTATCACAGAAACCTACCTGCCTATTCTAGATGTATTTGAACGCCTTGCAGCCGATGGCGTATACTTCCGCATAACAATGTCACTTACGCCTACCCTGGTATCGATGTTCCAAGATGAACTCTTAAGGAACCGCTACATACGTCACATTGATAGCTTGATAGAGCTGGCAGAAAAAGAACTTGATAGAACAGCCTATGAACCTCATTATAGCGGCCTTGCCCTTATGTATCACAGTAAACTTGTAGAGGCGAAAGAGGCCTTTGTCAACAGATATAATATGGATCTTGCCTCAGCGTTTAAAAAATTCCAGGATCTAGGCTGTCTTGAGATAGTCGCTTCATGCGCGACACACGGTTTTTTACCAATACTTTCTGTTAACCCATCTGATGTTAAAGCGCAGATAATGGCCGGAGTAGAAAATTATAAAAAGGCATTCGGCAGAGCGCCGAGAGGTTTTTGGCTGCCTGAATGCGGCTACTATCCAGGGGTAGATGAATTTCTTAAAGCCGAAGGTATCAGGTATTTCTTTGTGGATTCTCATGGAATTATGAATGCAGATCCAAGGCCTAGGTATGGAGTATACGCTCCCTTATTCTGCCCATCCGGCGTAGCGGCATTTGGCAGGGATTCTGAATCATCAAAACAGGTCTGGAGCTCAAAAGAGGGCTATCCTGGTGACCCAGATTACCGTGAATATTATAAGGATATAGGACATGAGCTAGATTATGATTACATAAAACCATATATCCATGATCAGGGCTTCCGGATAAACACAGGCCTTAAATACTGGAGAATAACAGGAAATACCGAATATAAAGAAGCCTATAGGCCTGACTGGGCAAGAGAAAAGGCCGCTATGCACGCTGGGAATTTTATGTTTAACCGCGAAAAACAGATAGAGCACCTCTCTTCTTATATGGATAGAAAACCCATAATAGTCGCGCCATACGACGCGGAACTCTTTGGCCATTGGTGGTATGAAGGGCCTATGTGGATAGATTTTCTTGCCAGAAAGATGGCATATGATCAGAATACCGTAAAAATGATCACACCTTCAGGATATCTTTCGGAATATCAGACAAATCAGATGTCGATGCCGTCTCAATCAAGCTGGGGTTGGAAGGGGTATAATGAGGTTTGGCTTGAAGGTGGAAACGATTGGCTTTACCGTCACACGCATAAGGCCGGACAGAGAATGCTTGAGCTTGCGGATAAATTTTCAGGCCAGGAAAGCGGCAGCCTTATTAGGCGCGCCATGAACCAGGCTGCCAGAGAACTTTTTTTAATGCAGGCAAGCGATTGGCCGTTTATTATGAAAACCGGCACTATGGTCGCGTATGCTCATAAAAGGGTAAAGCTTCATATAGGCAGGTTTAACAGGCTTTATGTGGATATTATAAATAATTCCATAGATGAAGACTGGTTAAGTGAGGTTGAAAATAGAGATAACTTATTCAGTGACATTGAATGCGCGAAATATTATATAGAAGATAGGACTTCGGATGTTTCAAGCATATCTGAAAACGCAAGCAAGGAAGCCGTTTCGGTCTAATATTTAATATGCCAGAGTTTGTCGAATCGTTACCTGATATAACATTTGACCAGAAGGATATAGAGAATCTCTCAAGTCATAAGAAAGAGATCTATGCTTCTTTCTCAAATATTTCTTTTGATAATATACAATCCTCATTTGGCGTTGCCCTCCACATGCACCAGCCTACGATACCCGCGGAAACAGATGTTTTAAAAGAAGCAAATCTGATTTCAAATTTGCAATATATGATGGAGCATAAGGATATCGGCGATAACCACAATGCCCCGGTTTTTATTAATTGCTATTCGAGAATATCAGATTTTATAAGAGAGCTTGTATCTGATGGGCGCAACCCTCGTATAATGCTCGATTATTCAGGGAATCTGTTGTGGGGATTAAGGCAGATGGGCGAGGGGAGAGTCCTTGAAAATTTGAAATTGGTAACCTGCGATAAGAAATACCATAGATACGTAGAGTGGCTAGGGACAATGTGGTCTCATGCGGTAGTTACCTCTACGCCCGTGCCGGATATAAAACTCCACATAATGGCCTGGAGAAAACACTTCGCCTCTATATTTGGTAAAGACGCGGCAAGGAGGGTCAAGGGATTTTCTCCTCCGGAGATGCACCTTCCTATACATCCCGATGTATGCTATGCGTATGTTAAAGCATTAAAAGATTGCGGCTATGAATGGCTCATGGTTCAGGAGCATACAATAGAGAATCTGGACGCAAGCGGTATAAGACGCCCTCATTTTCCTCATAAGCTGCTTGCTAAGAACTCATTAGGCGAGACAGAAGAGATAACTATACTGATAAAGACCCAAGGCTCTGATACTAAGCTGATTGGCCAGATGCAGCCTTATTATGAGGCAAGATCTGTGGGCCATCAGGAATACGCTGGAGTTGAGATGCCGCCATACGTGCTTCAGATCGGAGATGGCGAAAATGGCGGAGTCATGATGAATGAGTTTCCTCAAGGCTACAAACAGGCTTTTGGCCAGATAGGCACGGAAGGCGTGGTTTCAATGAACGGTTCTGAGTATCTTGAATTTATTAAAAAGATGGGGGTGGATGGTGGGTCTTTTATCCCTGTTCAGCCTATTTCCCAACACAGGATCTGGGAGGTAGTTAAAGAAGGGTATCGGCCTGGTGCTTGCGATGATGCCATAGATAAGATCAAGCAGGATCATCATGACTTTAATCTAGATAAAGGTTCATGGACAAGCGATAAGAACTGGGTAAAGGGGTATGAAGATGTCATAGGCCCTATAGTTAAATTGAGCATTAATTTCCATAAACGTTTTAACGAGCCCGATACTGATGTGCGGGATCCAAAATATAAGAAGGCCTTGCTTTATCTTTTGCTGTCGCAGACAAGCTGTTTCAGATACTGGGGCGAGGGAGCATGGACGCTTTACGCGAAGGAGATATGCAGGAGAGGCGAAGAGGCACTAAAATAATTAGGTTGGGATCCCTCAGGCGCTCTTATTCATCGCGCCTTTGGGATAAAATATTTACATATAATTTATGTCCTATATATTAAAATCAGCTACATAAATTATGTAAATATTTTACTTGCACTAAAATTTTTATATGTTATAATATCCACTAAATTATTTTTAACTATAAACTATACCAGCCAAAGGCTGGTCAGCCTCTGCCGCAGGCAGATGCGCCTACGGAGCATGCGGCTGAAACTATCAACTATTAACTGTGAACTGTAAACTATTAACTGTGAACTAAACTATGCCCGAACTACGTAAAGATCCGATAATAGGACGTTGGGTAATAATAGCCACGGATAGGGCTAAAAGGCCAAATGATTTTAAGCCCGATGCAGAAGGTATGGCTGAAGTTTCTCCATGCCCTTTCTGCGCGGGCAATGAGAACCTTACCCCTCCGGAGATAACAGCGGCCAGGCATGCAGGCTCCAAGGCTGATAACCTGGGTTGGGATGTTAGAGTTGTCCCTAGCGTTTCGCCTGTATTGCGCATAGAAGGAGACCCTAACAAGACCCCTCATGGTATATATGATATGATGAATGGCATAGGCGCTCACGAGATAATTATAGAGACCCCCGAACATATAGACCGCATGAGTTCATTAAGTGAGGAGCAGATTGCCAAGGTTATGTCAATATATAAGGAAAGAATAATCGACCTCGAAAAAGACAAACGTTTCAAACACGTCATTGTATTTAAAAACCATAAGCCTGCCGCTGGTTCTGCAAAGATGAGACACTGCCGCAGCCAGCTCATAGCTTTGCCGGTATGTCCAAAAAGTGTAAAAGGCGAATTAAACGGCGCAAAAAAATATTTCGATTACAAAGATAGATGTGTATTCTGCGATATAATCGCGCAGGAGTTGAGCGAAAAGAAAAGGCTTATATTGAATATAGATGGCTTTGTCGCTATAGCTCCTTTTGCCGCGAGATTTCCTTTTGAGACTTGGATACTGCCAAAGAAGCATTCCGCGGATTTTACCAATACCGAAGATAAGAGCATGGCTGACCTGGGAAAGGTGGTAAAGGAAGTGCTTCTTAGGTTAAACAACCTATTGTCAGATCCGCCTTATAATTACATATTGCATACAGCGCCCTACAGGCGCCCGAAAGCAGGATACTGGAGCACAATAGATCAGGATTATCACTGGCATATTGAGATAATACCTCGCCTGACAAGGGTAGCGGGATTTGAATGGGGCACAGGATTCTATATCAATCCTACCCCGCCTGAAGAATCAGCGCAGTTTTTACGAGAAGTGGATATTCACGCTGGAAAGAAAGTTTAACTTATGAAATCTTATACGCAATACGCAGGACGCAGGACGCAGGACGAAAACAATGGGTGAATTAAGACTTGATCCTATGACCGCACGCTGGGTCATTATAAGCAGTGAAAAGAATCTTGGGCCCGACGGCTACATTATAGAAAGTCCGGTTCTTATGGGTGGAACATGTCCTTTCTGCATTGGTAGTGAAAAGCTGACTCCGCCTGAAGTTGATGCAGACCGTCCGGATGGCACTGCTGCTGATACGCCGGGCTGGGAGACAAGAACAGTTCCTAATAAGTTTCCTGCGTTAAAGAACGAACCAGACCTCAATCGCACAGGCGTCGGGATGTTCGATATGATGAACGGGGTAGGCGAGCACGAGGTAATTGTAGAAGGTGTCAAGCATGATGAGCAGCTTGCTGACCTTGATATTGAGCAGATAAAGAAGGTTATTAGAGTATATAAGAGAAGAAGCCTGGAGCTTGCGAAGGACGATAGGTTTAAGTATGTATTGATCTTTAAAAATTATGGCCTAGCTGCAGGCGCCTCTTTGGAGCATAGCCACACACAGCTTATATCTTTACCAGTAGTGCCAAGGCGCGTTATGGAAGAGATGGAGTGCGCTCATCGCTATTACGATTATAAAGAACGCTGCGTTTTTTGCGATATCGTAAGACAGGAGTTGGAATACAGGCACAGGGAGATATTGGAGAATGATGATTTTATAGCATTCTGCCCGTTTGCTTCGCGCTCACCTTTTGAGGTATCAATAGTGCCGAGAAAGCATGCAGCCTATTTTACGGATATTACAGAATCAGAAATAAATAATTTTGCAAAGATACTCAAAGAGATACTCATGAGGATGAAGGTTGCTCTGAAGGACCCGCCTTATAATTTTATCATACATACCACCCCTCTCAACGGCAATGGTGATGAAAGTGAGTACTACCATTGGCATGTAGAGATTATGCCGAAGCTTAGTAAGATCGCAGGCTTTGAGTGGGGGACAGGATTCTATATTAATCCTACACCGCCTGAGACCGCCAGTAGATATTTAAGAGAACCCAAAATTAACGTATAGTATTGCGTAGTGCGTCGTGCGTATTGCGAAAAAAACTTTCAACTCAATACTCAATACTCAATACTCAATACGGACTATAAGAACAAGGAGGAGTAAGGATGTCGGTAAAAGTTGGTATTAACGGATTTGGCAGAATTGGACGTTTAGTTTTTCGCTCAGCATTAGAGCGGGGAGCTAAGGATATAGAGATAGTGGGTGTAAACGATATTACTGATGCGCCTACTCTCGCGCATCTTTTGAAATATGACTCAAATTTTGGAATTCTTCCCAATGATATAAAAGTGGAAGGTAATTTTATAGTGATTGACGGCAAAAAGCTGAATGTTTTTTCCGAGAAAGACCCTTCAAAACTTCCATGGGGTGATCTTGGAGTTGAAATCGTAGTGGAGTCGACAGGCATATTTCGTGACGCAGAAAAAACAGGCGCTCATATAAAAGCAGGGGCTAAGAAAGTTATAATATCCGCGCCTGCAAAGGGCAGCGGAGTACCCACTTTTGTGCTCGGCGTGAATGAGGATAAATACGATCCAGCAAAGGATAATATTGTGTCGAATGCCTCATGCACAACTAACTGCATAGCGCCGATAGTAAAGGTAATAAAGGATGCCTTTGGAGTAAAGAAGGGCCTTATGACAACAATACACTCATACACAAATGATCAGCGCATATTGGACCTTCCTCACAATGATCTTCGCAGGGCACGCGCAGCAGCGCTATCTATGATACCTACTACAACAGGCGCTGCCAAAGCGGTTGGCATTGTAATACCTGAGCTAAAGGGAAAAATAGACGGCCTTTCGATCCGCGTTCCAACACCCACAGTCTCTATAGTGGATGTGGTAATGCAGGTTGGAAGGGAAGTCACCAAGGATGAGATAAATAAGGTCCTTATTGATTCAGCGTCCGGCAAGCTGAAGAATATACTTGGCGTAAGCCAGGAGCCGTTGGTATCTATAGATTTTAAGAAGAATCCTCTTTCTTCGATAGTGGATGCTGAGCAGACATTCTGCATAGGTGATATGGTAAAGATCCTTTCCTGGTATGACAACGAATGGGGTTACAGCTGCAGAGTCATAGATCTTATTAAATATATGACAAAGGCAGCAGTTACCTGCTAATAGTCCGGAGCCTGCAAGTATGAATAAAAAATCCGTTAAGGATGTTGATATAGCTGGTAAGCGTGTTCTAATGCGGGTAGATTTTAATGTCCCGCTTGATAAAGAGCAGAATATTACAGATGACAACAGGATAAGGGCAGCTTTACCAACAATTAAATATATAGTTGAGAACGGCGCTAAGCTTATTCTTATGAGCCATCTGGGAAGGCCAAAAGGAGAGATCAAGCCTGAATTTTCTCTCAAGCCCACAGCTGCGCGGCTTAGCGAACTTCTACGTAAGCCCGTTAAGATGCTTAAAGACTGCCTTGGTGATGAGGTAAAGGAAGCGGCCTCCTCTATGGCTGACGGTGATATCATAATGCTTGAGAACCTGAGGTTCTATAAGCAGGAGACAAAAAACGATCCTGAATTTGCCAAGAAGCTCGCGTCTTTAGCGGATATTTTCATAAATGATGCTTTTGGAACATGCCACAGGGCGCACGCCTCAACCGAAGGTGTAACAAAATACCTTGAATCTGTTTCAGGATTCCTGGTTGAGAAGGAGATAGAGTATTTTGAAAAAGTGCTCACAAGCTCCGATAAGCCGTTTATATTCATATTGGGCGGCGCGAAGGTTGCTGATAAGATACCTGTTATTGAGAATATGATGGAAAAAGCCAGCTCTATTCTTATAGGCGGCGCAATGGCCTATACCTTTATGAAGGTCAAGGGAGTGGATGTTGGATCCTCCCGCGTGGAAAATGAGATGTTTGAAACAGCAAAGACTATTCTTGATAAGGCAAAGTTGAAAGGCGTTGATATAGTTTTGCCGATAGACCATATAGTCACTGATAATATAGAGTCTTCTGTAAATGTAAAGACTACCGAGGCAGAATCTATAGAATCAGGATGGATGGGGGTTGACATAGGCCCAAAGAGCGTAAAGCTATTTTCTAAAAAGATATCCGAGGCCAGGATGATCGTATGGAATGGGCCGGTTGGTATTTTTGAAAATGATAAATTTGCTGCCGGGACAAGGGCATTGGCCGAAGCTGTCGCGGAATCAACCGCTACTTCTGTTATCGGCGGCGGTGATACAGCTGCCGCGGTAGCAAAATTCGGTGTTGCGGATAAGATGTCTCATATCTCAACAGGCGGAGGAGCGTCCTTAGAGTATCTTGAGGGAAAGATACTGCCTGGCATAGCAGCATTGGCAGATAAAGAGTCCGCCAGCGTTTAAAAGACGGAATAGAGCTGTTTCGCATGTCGTATATAGCATATCGCATATCGGTTTTCGCGATATACGAAATGCGACATACGATATACAAGGCACAAGAATTAGAAGGAATAAAATGAGAAAACCTATAATCGCCGGTAACTGGAAGATGCATAATACTATTAAAGAGGCTGTAGGGCTCGTTAATGGTTTGAAGAGAGAGCTTTCAAGCATAACCGAAGTTGATATTGTTGTATGCCCTACGTATACGGCTTTATCTGATGTTAATGAACTCCTCGTAGGCTCTAATATAAAGCTTGGGGCGCAGGATGTCTACTGGGAAGAAAAGGGCGCTTTTACGGGTGAGGTCTCTTCACAGATGCTCAAAGATACCGGCTGCAGCTATGTGATCATAGGCCATTCAGAGAGAAGAATATATTTCTATGAGACAAATGAGACTGTAAATAAGAAATTAAAAGCAGTTTTAGCCGCAGGCCTTTTGCCTATAGTTTGTGTGGGTGAACAGCTGGAAGAGCGAGAAGCTGGAAAGACCTTTGATGTTGTAAAAAATCATGTGGAAGGTTCGTTGTCAGGCTTAAGCAGTGAAGACATTAAGAAGACAATAATAGCTTATGAACCTGTCTGGGCTATTGGAACAGGCAAAACCGCAACGCCCAAGCAGGCAGAAGAAGTCCACAAGTATATAAGAGAATTAGTTGCCAAACTTTTTGGCGAAGAGATAGCGGCTGGCGTAAGAATACAATACGGCGGAAGCGTTAAACCGGAAAATGTAAAAGAGATTATGGCTGAAGAGGATGTAGACGGAGCTCTGGTGGGTGGTGCAAGCTTGAAGATAGACTTATTCAGTCATATAGTGAAAGGAGCAGTGCGATAGTAAGATGTATATATTTATTCTAATAGTGCATATAATTGTTTCACTTATCATGGTTGCGGTAATCCTCCTTCAGGCAGGAAAAGGCGGAGGCCTAGCTGATACCTTTGGCGGCGGTGGTTCGCAAACTACGATATTCGGCCAGAAGGCATCTGCTTTTCTTACTAAAGCCACGACTGTAAGCGCGGTGCTTTTTTTGTGCACATCGTTGTCTCTCGCTGTATTATCAAGCAGAAGGCAGAAGTCTCTTATGGAGGGCGCAAATATTATAATGCCTCCCGGAGCCGGACTTCCAGCCGCGGTTACCGACATGGCTGATGATGTTAAGCGGGCAGCAAAGACTACGGTTAAGCATGTCGAGATAGACCCCATAACAGGGGAAGAAACAGTCACAAGGGAAGAGACCCTCCCTGTTACAGAAGGCGATATCAAGGCAGTCGAGGATATGGTATCTTCTGAAACGGTAATGCCTGCGCAAACAGAGGAATAGAAAGCTGTCAGACGCTTATCCAAGATAAAGTGTCTAATGCTTCTGTAAAAGATGAGTCTTAAAAAACCTTATATAAGGCCGCTGATAATTTCAGCGGTCTTTTTTATTTTCACCGGCCTTTATGGATGCGGCAGCCGCATGCCTTCTGTTGATTATGATGAAGAAGGAAAACCTGCATATGGCGATTCTATAGTTGTAAGTTCTATTGGTGATGCCACCACCTTGATACCTATCGTAGCATCAGACTCTGCTTCGCATGATATATGCGGATTAGTCTACAATGGATTAATCAAATATGATAAGAATTTAAATATAGTAGGAGAGCTTGCCAAAAGCTGGGAGATAAAAGAAGGCGGCCAGGTTATAATATTTCATCTTAAGCAGAATGTAAGGTGGCATGACGGAGAAGCATTTACAGCAGAAGATGTGTTGTTTACTTATGAGAAACTGATCGACCCTAAAGTAAGGACTCCTTACAGCGGCGATTTCTTAAAAATAGAATCCTTTGAAGTCTTAGATCCATACACCATAAAGGTCACATACAAGGAACCTTTTTCACCCGCGCTCTCATCCTGGGGTATGTGGATTATCCCGAAACATATACTAAAGGATGAAGATCTAAGTGCTACAAAATACAGCCGTAACCCTATAGGCACAGGCCCGTATAAGTTTTTAAGATGGAATAGCGCTCAGCGTATAGATCTAACTGCTAATGATGACTATTTCGAAGGCCGTCCATTTTTTGACAGATATATCTACCGCATAATCCCTGATACAGCGACCACGTTTCTTGAACTTCAGGCAGAAGGTATAGACATGATGGGTTTGACGCCTCTGCAATATCGTAGGCAGACCGATAAAGATTTCTTTAAGGCTCATTATAATAAATTTCGCTATCCGGCATTCGGTTATTCTTATCTCGGTTACAACCTGCTTGATGATAGATTCAAGGATAAAAGAGTAAGACAGGCCCTAAACATGGCTGTTGATAAACAGGAGCTTATCGATGGTGTTTTAATGGGTTTAGGCAGAATATGCACAGGGCCTTTTGTCCCGGAGTCATGGGCTTACAATAAAGATGTAAGCCCCAACCCATTTGATCCCGAGAAAGCTAAAGAGCTGCTTTATGAAGCAGGTTACAGTGATACAGATGGTGATGGATGGCTTGATAAAGACGGCAGGGTTTTCGCATTTACTATACTTACAAATCAAGGCAATGATCAGCGAAAGCTTGCGGCTGAGATAATACAGCATAGACTCACAAATATAGGTGTAAATGTAAAGATAAAGATAGTTGAGTGGAGTGTCTTTTTAACGGAATTTGTAAATAAGAAGAGATTTGAGGCTGTACTGCTTGGCTGGGGCCTTTCGCGTGATCCGGATTGCTATGATATCTGGCACTCATCAAAAACAAGAGAGGGAGAATTTAATTTTATCAGCTATAAGAACAAAGAAGTTGACGCACTGCTTGATGAGGGCAGGCGCACATTCGATCAGGATAAGCGTGCCCGAATATATTACAGGGCGCACCAGATACTATATGATGAGCAGCCCTATATGTTTTTATGGGTAGCGGATGCTTTGCCAATAGTGCACAAGAGGTTTAAGGGCATAGAGCCAGCGCCCGCCGGCATCGGCTATAACTTTATCGACTGGTACGTCCCGGAAAATCAGCAGAAGTATAAGGATTAGCGTAGGCCTCGTCGTGCGTCGTGCGTATTGCGTATCGCGACTACACGCAATACGCAATACTCAATACGCAATACGGACAGTATTATGAAAAACTATATTATAAGACGCCTAATATCTATTATTCCGATGCTTATTGGGATTTCGATTATCTCGTTTGCGGTTATACATCTTGCGCCAGGGACTCCTGTAGATGCAGAAACGAGTCTTAATGTAAAGGTATCATTTGAGGCCAGGGAAAAACTCATAAAACAGTTTGACCTTGATAAACCTCTCTATATACAATATTGGCGATGGGTAAGGCGCATTATTATGCTCGATTTTGGTAGTTCATACCGAGATGGCCGAAAAGTAAAAGAAAAAATAGCGGAAAGAATCCCCATAACCATTCTTATAAATATATTATCCATATTTCTTATCTTACTGATAGCTATTCCCATAGGGGTATCAAGTGCTGTAAGGCAGGGCTCTTTCTATGATCGCTTCATGGCCGCATTTGTCTTTACGGGTTTTGCGATGCCAGGTTTCTGGCTGGGGCTTATGCTGATATCTTTTTTTGGAATAAGGCTGGGCTGGCTGCCGGTGCAGGGAATAGCATCCTTAGATTTTGATAATCTATCAAGCGCGGGCAAATTTTTCGATATAGCCAAACACCTTTTACTTCCAATATTTGTATCTGCTTTCGGAGGATTAGCAGGCATGAGCCGTTATATGCGAAGCAGTATGCTTGAGGTGCTTCATAAGGACTACGTGAGGACAGCAAGGGCTAAGGGGTTACCCGAATCAACAGTAATATATAAACACGCGCTTAAGAATGCTATTTTGCCTATAATAACCATACTTGGTTTATCTATACCAGGACTTATAGGCGGAAGCGTGATATTTGAGTCTGTTTTTGGCATACCTGGAATGGGGAGACTTTTTTTTGAATCAGTAATGGGAAGGGATTATCCTGTAATAATGGCCGCATTAATCATAGGCGCGTTCTTAACGTTGATAGGTAACATCTTGGCAGACATATCATACTCATTCGCGGATCCGAGGATAAGGTATGGGGATAAGTAAACCCCGAACCACTCGCTTCGCTCGGGTACGGGGCAGGAAGTAAAAAGGGAAAAATAAAAAGCCCACTAAACCATGAAAGAATTACTAAAAAATAAACTCACACTTTTTGGCGCAACAGTGGTTGGCATATTGGCTCTGTCGGCGATATTCGCGCCTCTTATTGCGCCATATGATCCTGGAGAGGTTGATATTCCATCAGCCCTGCTTGCGCCTTCAAGCCGACATATCCTTGGTACAGATTATCTTGGCAGGGATGTATTCAGCAGAATGGTCTATGCCTCAAGAATATCTTTATCGATCGGTTTTGTAGCGGTTGGGGTATCAGTGCTTATTGGTATGATAATAGGTTCTGTTGCCGGCTACTACGGAGGAAAGGCAGACGCGGTTCTCATGAGATTTGTAGATATCATGTTATGCTTCCCGTCATTTTTTCTGATGCTTGCGGTAGTCGCGATATTGGAGCCGAATATTATGAACATTATGATAGTCATCGGAATAACAAGCTGGATGGGGGTAGCGCGTCTTATAAGAGCTCAAATATTAAGCTTAAAAGAACGTGAATTTATTCTGGCAGCCCGCGCTTTAGGCGCGAGTGATTTTAGGATAATAGTATTTCATCTTATACCAAATGCTATAGCGCCTGTTTTAGTAAGCGCGGTTTTAGGAATAGCGGCAGCGATATTGGTAGAATCTGCTTTAAGCTTTTTGGGTTTAGGTGTCCAACCCCCGACGCCAAGTTGGGGAAATATTCTTATGGAAGGAAAATCATCTCTTGGTGTATGCTGGTGGCTCATGTTATTTCCCGGGCTTGCGATATTCATAACTGTTTTAGGTTATAACCTGTTAGGAGAGGGCTTAAGAGAATATTTTAGCCCACACAAGTAATTATGATATTACAGATAAACGACCTAAAGACATCCTATTTTAAGGATCAAAAAGAGACAAAGGCTGTTGATGGCGTGCGCCTTAAGATACCAAAGGGATGCATATTCGCGCTCGTGGGTGAGTCAGGATGCGGCAAATCTACACTCGGGCTTTCTATTACAAACTTAATAGGCCCAAAAGATGGAAGGGTTGTATCAGGGTCAGTTGTTTTTGAAGGAAAAAATATTCTTAGAATTTCCGCGGATGAATTACGTGATATTCGCGGAAAGAGTATCTCATATATATTTCAGGAACCGGCAACGTCACTAAATCCTGTATTTAGTATCGGTGAACAGATAAAGGAGGCGCTGTTGGTGCACAGGATAGTAAGGACAAGAGAAGAAGCAAAGATTAAAGCCATGGCTTCTTTAAAAGAGGCAAGGCTGGATAACCCCGAACGTGTATTTAAGTCATATCCACACCAGCTATCAGGCGGAATGAAACAGCGCGCTATGATAGCTATGGCAATATCCACAAGGCCAAAACTTCTTATAGCGGATGAACCTACAACCGCGCTTGATGTAGATACAGAATCAGAGATTTTACAACTGCTTTCAGACTTGCGCGAGGAGATGTCTCTGTCAATATTAATAATTACTCACGACATACGTCTGGTAAGGCGATTTGCAGACAGAGCCGCAGTTATGTACAATGGTAAAATTGTAGAGGTAGAAGAGACAGCGAAACTGTTTGAAAAGCCCAAGCATGCTTATACGCAGATGCTGCTCGACTCTATGCCCGAGAGACTAAAGCTTTAACTAATAGTAGGGCACGTTTAAACGTGCCCTACTATTGTGGATAGCTAAACGTAGGAGCCGCCTCCTGGCGGCGAAACTATGATAGAACTCATAAAAGTAACAAAATACTTTAACGACGTAAAGGCCCTTGATAGCGTAAGCCTAAAAATAGACTATGGTGAGTCTGTCGGCATTGTCGGCAGATCCGGCTGCGGAAAAACGACTTTGGCAAAGATAGTAGCGCGCTTAATAAAGCCCACAGAGGGGAAAGTACTATATCGTGGTGAAGATATATTTAAGCTTAAGAGAAGTACTCTCAAAAAATTCAGGCAAAAGGTCCAGATAGTATTTCAGGATCCATTCGCGAGCCTAAATCCCAAGATGCGTATAAAGGATATTTTGAGTGAGCCGCTTATAATACACAAGAAGGCTACCAGAAAAAAGATGCCGCAAAAAGTAAAAGAGCTGCTGAAGAAAGTTGAGTTAAAGCCCGACATCCTGGATAAATATCCGCATCAGTTATCCGGAGGCGAAAGACAGCGCGTGAATATCGCGCGCGCTCTTTCAGTAGAGCCAAAGCTTCTTATATGCGATGAGCCTTTATCGTCTTTAGACCTGCCCATTCAGGCTCGCATCTTAAAGCTTCTCTCGAAACTTAAAAAAGAGGAGAACCTTGCCCTGTTATTCATCTCTCACGACCCCGCCGTCATAAAACTCATCTCCGACCGCGTAATCAAACTATAACCATATCTGATGTTACCTAAAGCAATTTTCTTGCAAACTCTCACCATATATTATATAATACTTACTCATATATTAGGAGAATACTATGAACATAGTTTTAAGGAAAGCAGACATAAAGGATGCTAAGAAGATACAAAGCATGATAGCTGGGTATGCAAAAAAGGATGCCATGCTATCCCGCTCCCTTATTGAGATCTATGAGAATATAAGGGACTATTTTATTGTTTCAAAAGGGAGTAAGATACTTGGCTGCTGCGCATTGCATGTATGCTGGGAAGACTTAGCGGAGATAAAGGCATTGGCAGTAGATGAGAAAGAAGCTAAGAAAGGCATAGGCAGAAAGTTGGTAAATGCCGCGCTCAAAGAAGCCAAAGCGCTTAAGGCAAAGAAGGTATTCTGCCTTACATATGTACCAAAGTTTTTTAGGAAGTTTGGTTTTAAGAATATTTCGAGAAAGAAACTTCCGCATAAGATATGGACAGAGTGCCTTAAGTGCCATAAGTTCCCGAATTGCGATGAACAGGCCATGATGCTTAGGCTGTGAAATTGAAATTCGTATTGCGTCGTGCGTCGTGTGTATTGCGTAAAGATGAATGGAAAAATAAAGACATATAGAGATTTAGATATCTGGAAAAAGTCTATTGAGTTGGTTAGTAGAATTTATATGCTAACTAATCAATTTCCAAATACTGAAATATACGGATTAAGTAGTCAAATGAGAAGAGCATCTGTATCAGTTCCATCTAATGTTGCAGAAGGCTTTAGAAGACGTCATAACAAGGAATACAGGCATTTTTTATATATTTCATTAGGAAGTTGCGCAGAACTCGAAACACAAGCTACAATTGCTAAAAATTTATTATACTTAAAAGAATCTGAAGAGCAAGAAATACTAGAAAGAATAGACCATATTTCAAGGATGGTTTTTAACCTTATTAAAAAACTTTAACACGCAATACGCAATACTCAATACGCAATACGAATATGAAACAGACTATTACAGAAAAAATACTAGCCAGACACTGCGGTAAAAGAAGAGTTTCGCCGGGTGAATTTATAAACGCAAAGGTAGATTTTTGCCTGGGTAATGATATTACAGCTCCTATCTCTATAAGGGAATTGGAAAAAGCAGGCGTAAAGAAAGTATGGGACAGAAACAGGGTTGCTCTTGTGCCGGACCACTTTACACCTAATAAGGACGCGGCGAGTGCAAGGCAGTGCATGGTTTTGGCAAATTTTGCCAAAAAATATAATATTAAACATTATTTTGAGCAAGGTAGAGTAGGCGTTGAGCATGCGCTTTTGCCTGAGCAAGGGTTAGTAGGGCCCGGGGATCTGATAATTGGCGCGGATTCTCATACCTGCACATATGGTGCTTTAGGAGCTTTTTCAACAGGAGTTGGCTCGACAGACCTCGCGGCAGTAATGGCAACAGGCCGCTGCTGGTTTAAGGTGCCTGAATCTATTAAGTTTATATATAAAGGAAAGGCAGGGAAGTGGGTCGGCGGTAAAGATATGATGCTCTTTACCATAGGAAAGATAGGCGTTGACGGTGCTTTATATATGGCTATGGAGTTTCAAGGCCCTGCGATAAAAAAACTTCCCATGGATGATAGATTCGCGATGTGCAATATGGCTATTGAGGCAGGCGGAAAAAACGGTATTATTGAACCTGATGCTATTACTAGGGGGTACGAGGGGTTAGTTGCTCGTAAAAGAAGAACTGTATATTATAAATCGGATAAAGATGCGATGTATAAAAAAGTCTATGAATGGGATATATCAAAGATTGAGCCGCAGATTGCTTGCCCTCACTTACCGAGTAATGTAAAAGGTGTCAGTAAGCTAAGAAATGTCTCAATAGACCAGTCGGTTATAGGTTCATGCACAAACGGAAGAATATCTGACCTGCGCATAGCCGCAAAGATCATAAAGGGGAAGAAGGTAAATTCGCGTGTGCGTATGATAGTAATACCCGCAACCCAAAAGATATATCTTCAGGCGATAAAAGAGGGCCTTCTTGAAATATTTGTAAACGCGGGCGCTGCTGTTGAAACGCCCACATGCGGCCCATGTTTAGGCGGACACGCTGGCATATTGGCGGAAGGTGAGGTCGCGATAGCCACTACAAACAGAAATTTTGTAGGAAGGATGGGGCATCCAAAATCCTTTGTATATCTTTCAAACCCCGCGGTAGCCGCGGCAAGCGCGATAAAGGGGCGGATTGCGCACCCAGACGAAATCTAACCTGGTTAAAAACCCATGTTTTTAACCAGGTTAAAAAGTGCCATTTTTAACCTGGTTAGAGAGTGAGAGAGTGAAAAGGATGAAATTAAAAGGTAAAGCATATAAGTTTGGTGATAACGTAAATACGGATGAGATAATTCCGGCACGTTATCTTAATACCATAGACCCAAAGGTGCTTGGTGCGCATTGCATGGAAGATGCGGACCCCTCTTTCGCTAAAAAGGTAAAGAAGGGCGATATTATTGTAGGCGGAAGAAATTTTGGCTGCGGCTCGTCGAGAGAGCATGCGCCTCTTTCTATAAAGGTATGCGGGGTTTCTTGTGTTGTAGCGGAAAGTTTTGCGCGTATCTTTTACAGGAACGCGATTAACATAGGACTACCCATTTTAGAAAGCTCAGAGGCAGCTAAAAAAATTAAAGAAGGCGATAACCTGTCAATAGATTTAGCTAAAGGCAAGATCATGAATAATACTACCGGTGATGAGTATAATACACAGCCGTTTCCTGAGTTTATGCAAAAGCTCATCACAGCCGGCGGCTTGATGAAGTATATAAGTAATAGGGTAAAATGAAAACGAGAGGTCATGTTGTTAGGTAAAGGTCAGGAAGCCAGCATAGTAGTTAGGTTAGGTAGTTGGTGAAAATACAAGAACATACCTACTACCTGACCCAAACACTAAACAGGCATCCTGACCCTAACCCTACTACCTGACCAGGGTTTTTAACGTATTATACCAGGAGAAGTTAATGTACAAGATAGCGGTTATGCCCGGAGATGGCACAGGGCCTGAGGTTGTAAGAGAGGGCCTTAAGGTTTTAAAGGCACTTTCAAAAAAGTTTAATTTTAAATATGAGACTACTACCTTTGACTGGGGCGGTGAGAGATATCTCAAGACTGGCGAAGTTATGCCTGAAAACGGAATAGATGAACTTAAGAAGTTTGATGTTATATATCTGGGAGCTATAGGCCATCCTGATGTCAAACCCGGCATACTTGAGAAAGGGATATTGCTCCATACCAGATTTGAGCTTGAGCAGTATATAAATCTTCGCCCTGTTAAATTATATCCTGGTGTATGGACGCCTATTAAGGATAAGGGGCCCGATGATATTGATTTTGTGGTAGTGCGTGAGAATAACGAAGGCCTTTACAAAGGAATGGGCGAGTTTAGAGATAAAGGCACGCAAGATGAAGTGGCTACCCAGATATCGTATAATACGCGTAAAGGAGTTGAGCGTTGCGTAAGGTATGCGTTTGAATTTACGCGTAAACGCGACAAAAAGAAGAATCTTACCCTTTGCGGAAAGACAAATGTATTGACGTATGCATGGGACCTTTGGCAGAGGACGTTTGATGAGGTGGCAAAGGAATATACAGATATTAAGACAGACTACGCTCATGTAGACGCTACATGCATGTGGATGATAAAAAACCCAGAGTGGTTTGACGTTATAGTTACGGATAATATGTTTGGAGATATAATAACTGATTTAGGAGCAATGATACAAGGCGGCATGGGAATAGCTGCCGGCGGCAATATAAATCCTAAAGGAGTTTCTATGTTTGAGCCTATCGGTGGTTCAGCCCCTAAATACACAGGCAAGAATGTTATTAATCCTCTGGCGGCAATAGCAGCTTTACAGATGCTTCTTAGCCATATAGGTGAAGAAGGGGGAGCAGAGTCACTCGAGAAGTCTATAATGTATGTGACAGCGAATAAGCTAAAATCTCTTTCAGCCGGAAAGATGGGTTATTCGACCAGTGAAGTCGGTGATCTGGTAGTCGAGAATTTGTGATAGCATAGGGCGTAGAGCATAGGACCCTAACTAAGCTCTTAGCCCTAAGCTCTATTATGCAAAAGGAGTATTTACCAATGAAACGTTATAACGTAGCGGTGGTTGGTGTTGGCGCGGTAGGGATCGAGATGCTGCGCGTATTAAAACAGCGTAATTTTCCTATAGATAAGCTTAAGGTATTCGCGAGAAGCGAAAGAGATATAGACGTTGACAGCATAAGATACCATGTGCTTAAGATAGATGCCCAGGCTTTCAGGGGTATAGATATAGCTCTATTTGCCGGCACAGAGGGTGAGAAGGGCGCGGCTGTTACTTATTCACCCGCAGCCATAAAAGAAGGCGCGGTCGTGATTGACAATGGCGCTGATTTCAGGATGGAGAAGGATGTGCCTCTGGTTGTGCCTGAGATCAACCCAAAGGATGCTAAAAAGCACAAAGGCATAATAGCAAATCCAAACTGCTGTACTATACAGATGCTTATACCTCTCTGGCCCATTCATAAAAAGCTTGGCATAAAGCGCATAGTGGCAGCTACATATCAGGCAGTATCAGGCGCCGGCCGCAGCGCGGTAAATGAGCTTAAGGCGCAGACGAAAGACCTGCTTGAAGGAAAGGAGGTAACAGCTTCTGCCATGCCCCAGCGAATAGCGTTTAATGTATTTCCTCATATCGGTGGATTTCAGGATGAGTCTTATACCAGCGAGGAGTGGAAGACCGTAAGAGAGACTCATAAGATATTTCATGACAGCAAAATAAAGATAACCTCTACCTGTGTCAGAGTCCCTGTGGTAACAGGGCACTCACAGGCAGTATATATTGAAACTAAGAAAGGAATATCTGTTAATAAATTAAGAGAACTTTTGAAGAAAGCTCCCGGAGCGGAAGTTATAGATGATCCCGGTAACGGAAGATATCCTTTACCGGTATTTGCCGAAGGAAAAGACTCTGTTTATGTCGGCAGAATACGTAAGGACCCTTTTGTAAAAAATGCTTTCTGGCTATGGATAGTAGCGGACAACCTGCGCAAGGGCGCGGCCTTAAATGCCGTGCAGATAGCAGAGTTGTTAGTGAAGAGTGAATAGCTAAGAGTATAGGGCCTAGAGCATAGGGTTGCCATGTATAGATTTGAATCCTTAGATATTTGGCATGAAGCGATAAACTTTTGCACAGATTTACTCGAGTTTGCTGAAGAATTACCTAAAAATTTACAATATAATATAGCATCCCAGCTTAGATCGGCTAGTTTGTCGGTGCCAAATAATATAGCAGAAGGTTCGGGTAGTGATTCAAGACAGGAATTTAGAAATTTTTTAAATTATTCTTGTCGTTCAATGTATGAAGTTGTATCTATTTTAGCAGTTTGCAAAAAGAGGAACTTAATGGCCGAATCTAGATTTAAAAGATTATATGAAAGGTCTGAAATATTAACCAAGAGGATAAGAGCTTTCAGGGCAAAACTCTAAGCTCTGTGCTCTAAGCCATATGCTATAATGAGAAATATAAAGATAACGATAGAATATGACGGCACAAACTATAAAGGCTGGCAGATACAGCAGAAAAAGCCTGATGAGATAGGCATTGAAAAGACCATACAGGGCGTTATCGAAAGAGTCTTAAGCGGTATCCTGCAGGATGAGATAAGGATTATCGGGGCAGGAAGGACTGACTCAGGCGTGCATGCCTTGGGCCAGGTGGCAAATTTTAAGACAAAGTCAAAGATGCCAATGGCTGTTATGCAGAGAGCTCTTAACGCGCTCTTGCCTAAAGATATAGTTATTGTAGATATTGAAGAAGTAAAGCCTGATTTTAACTCCAGGTATGATGCCCGCTCTAAAACCTACCGCTATCAGATATTAAACCGCGATTATTCTATGGCCTTTGACAGGCTTTATCAATATCACGTTTCTTATAAGCTTGATGTAAGGCTTATGACGCGTGAGGCAAGAATACTGATAGGAAGGAAAGATTTTAAGTCTTTTCAGGCAGCAGACAAAAAAGAGAGGATGTCTGTAAGAAATATAAGAAGGATATCCATAAGAAAAGACGGCCCTATCATAAATATAGATATTGAGGCAAACGGTTTTCTATATAATATGGTCAGGAATATAGTCGGTACGCTTATCGAGATAGGAAGGGGCAAGCTTCACTCAGGAAGCATGAAAAGGATACTGCGCGCTAAAGATAGGACGCAGGCTGGGCCTACAGCTCCTGCGAAAGGCCTGAGCCTTGTGAGAGTTAGGTATTAATTTTGTATATCGTATATAGCATATCGCATGTCGCAATTTTCGACATACGAAATACGACATACGAACGACGAAGCAATGGCTAAGCAGAGACAAAGATGGGGTTCTAGATTAGGTATTGTTCTAGCGGTAGCCGGAAGCGCTGTGGGATTAGGAAATTTTTTGAGGTTTCCTGTGCAGGCAGCGCAAAACGGCGGCGGTGCTTTTATGATACCTTATTTTATATCATTTCTGCTTCTTGGTATTCCTCTAATGTGGATAGAGTGGACCGCGGGAAGATTTGGAGGCGGTTTTGAGCACTCCACAGCTCCTGGCATTTTCCACAGCATGTGGCAGAAGAGCCGCTTCATAAAGTATTTCGGTGTTATCGGTATCTTCGGTCCCATGATCATTTTTATCTACTACACGTATATCGAATCATGGTGCCTTGCCTACAGCGTATTCTCGATAATGGGTAAATACAAAGGCGCTGCTACCCAGGCAGGCATGGTCGATTTTCTCCAAGGTTTTCAAGGTTTAAAGCAGAATGAGCATTTCAGCGGGTTGCGGGCAGCATACCTTTTCTTTACAATCACATTTATATTAAACGTAGTCGTTGTCTATTACGGCATAAGAGGCGGCATAGAAAGGCTATGCAAGTTTGCAATGCCCGCGCTTTTTATATTCGCGTTTATTATAATGTTAAGAGTCCTGACTATGGGCGCTCCGGATGCAGCTAAGCCCGCATGGAACGCGTTGAACGGGCTTGGATTTTTATGGAATCCTGATTTTTCAGCCTTGAAGAGCGCAAAGGTCTGGCTTGCCGCGGCAGGGCAGATGTTTTTTACGCTAAGCGTCGGTATAGGTGTAATTCTTACCTACGCAAGCTATCTTAGAAAGTCAGATGATGTTGCGCTCTCAGGGCTTTCAGCCGCAAGTACCAATGAATTTGCCGAAGTAATACTCGGCGCTTCTATCATAATACCGGCCGCGTTCGCGTTTTTTGGCCCTATAGGGATTGTGGAAGTAGCAAATGGAGGAGCATTTAATTTAAGTTTTGTGACAATGCCTGTTATATTAGAGCATATTCCTTCGGGAGCCATATTCGGCTTCTTATGGTTCGCAATGCTTTTTTTAGCGGGCGTTACATCCTCAATATCATTGGCACAGCCGGCAATAGCTTTTTTAGAAGATGAGTTTAATATAAACAGAAAAAGAGCAGCCTGGATCTTTGGCATTGTTACATTTTTGCTATGCCAGCCCGCGATATTTTTTCTTGGGAAAGGTGTAGTTGATGAGCTTGATTTCTGGGGCGGGACATTCTGCCTTGTGCTCTTTGCGACTGTTGAGACTATAGTCTTTGCCTGGGTATTTGGCATAGATAAAGCATGGGATGAGATGCATAGCGGTGCCATGCTTCGTATACCAAAAATATACAAATTTATTATAAAATATATTACGCCACTTTTTCTGCTTTTTATCTTAGGTTTCTGGTTTATCCAGCAAGGCATACCTACGATTTTAATGAAGGGGGTCTCTGAGGCGAACAAACCTTTTGTTCTCGGTACGAGATTGGGCCTTATAGCGATATTTACTACGCTTTGTGTTATGGTGAAGATAGCCTGGCGCAAGCGTAAGATGAAGACCTACCATTAGATGCCCTACAAAAAAAGAGGGGGCATCTGATTAACAAGATTAAAAAAGATTACAGCGATTAAAGTTTTAATCTCTGTAATCTGAAATAATCACTGTAATCAGGTGTAATATATTTTTATACCTGATTATTGTACCAGGGAGTTATTATGAATACAGGTGGCTGGATATTTATGATCTTGTCATGGTCCTTTATAATAACTCTTGTCATTTTTTGCTATAGCAGGATCCTCTCAAAAAAATAAAATTTTTACACTGTTTTACATTGACAGCACCTTTTTTTTATATTATAATACTAATACCTTTTATAACTATGTAATTAAGACTTAATAAACCCTGGCTATCAAATCAAAGGCAGGGTTATGTTTTATGGGCTACGCTATGCATACTAAGGACTAATATGTTTAACTTTTCAAATAAAATATGTCTAATACTAATCTCTTTTTTACAGTCAATAGGATTAGACTGTCTTCCCGCATCTTATGCGCAGAACTCATATTTTACCCTGAGGCCTATGGCTTCAGGAATTTCACAAAACATAGAGACTTCTTTCATATTACAGAAAGCCAGCAGTGCAGGAGATAAAAATAAAGAGCCTGCAAGGGCTGAAAAGTTCAGGCGCATAATAGAAAAACATCCAGAGCTGGATACTGCTGAAATCCTTCTTGAGTTCATAACCCGCTCTAACCGCAAGGTATTATACGGCATCTCTGATGAGAAAAGGCTCGGTTACTTAAGAGACTTTCTATTTTTAGGATATGAGACAATCCCCTTGCCTGAGGATGTGCTGAAGAGATTGCTTGATATGACAAGTTATTGGCATAGGCTCGAGGCAGTAAGAACAGCACGCAAAAAAGAGATAAAGGATCTATGCAAAGAGGTAGGCATAGATCCTAACCAATATCGTATGATCGAGAACCTGCAAAAACTTACCCATCCTGAAAAGATATGCAAGCTGTCAAAGGCCTTAAAGATAGACCCGATCTTCATAATAAAGGGAAGAAGCTGGGATGATATATGCACTGGGCTGAAGGATAAAGACAAGATATACCTATGCAGGCTAAGAAAAGGCTGGGGGACAAGAAAATTCATAGAGGAGCTGGAGAAGGCAGGCTTGAAGTTTAATACCGAAAACATAAAGGCAAAGGAGGTCACGGTCTATAAGTGGGAGAAGATCGGAAAAAGGCCTATGCTTGAAAAACAACTGATAATCAGAAAGGTATTGGGCGAGAGTAGCTTATTTGAAAAGGCCCCTGAATATGTAAAGGCAGTAAAGGCAGAAAAATCTAAAAAGGATAAGAAGATCAAGGAAGAAGAAAAGAACTGGAAGTATCTTCCGGGTGTCAAGCGGAAGACAAAGATGGCCCGATTCTTTGCAGAAAATTGGAAAGCTGTAGCAGGCAGGAGTTTAGGAGAGATAGCAGTGCTCTTAAAGGAGTCCGAAGGAAGCATGAGGCATTTTTTGTTGAGTAATAGCGGTGCTAAGGAATTTTATAAGATAGCTAAGAGAGGAAAGAGTGATGTAGAAGCAGCAGGGATGGTAATCGACGGAGAACTTATAATGCCTGACATGGAGCTTGGCCCGGAAATATTGCAGAAAGAAGAGATGCTAATGTTAGATAGCATAGAGGTTCTTGAAGAAGTGCAGGAGACTATAGAGTTTGCCGCATCTGCGGAAGATTTAGATCTGGTAGCTCCGGAAGATATTAAGAAAGCTTACAGAGTTATCACAGATGCTCGAATTATAAACGCATTAGAGCTCGAGGCCTATGAAGATACATGGCTTGAATTGCTGATCGAATTAGATAATATACAAAAAGCCGGTCTTATCGATATAAAAGATATAGAGCAGATATATACAAAATTATACATGCTATGGAGATCAAAAGAATTAGGCGAGAAGAGCAGAAGCACCTGCCTAGACGGTATTAAAATTTTGGGAAGGGCGTTACCATCCGAGCCGCAGAAGTCAAGCAGTGCGGGAAGCACAGTCAAATATATATCTTCTGAGAGACAGTTCCCCTCAAAGGAAGAATGGCAGTTGTGGCACGATGAGATGCAGAAGGTTCTTCTGGACGAATTGCAGATGGGTGAGAAGAAGCTTGTATATGATGAGGCCGAGAAGGCATATATATTTAAAGACCTAAAGACTCTGCTTAGTATAAATTATACATTGCTTAAAATGGGGACCGACAAATGCAGGTTTAGCAACCTACGCAAAAAATACACAGATGCGGCGGAAAATATGTTTATTGAATGGCCGGAAGATTCATACATCTTTCATTTTATACTATACGATTTAGGTTTTGTTGCAAAAGAACTATGGGATGAATATCTGGAACATATGAGATTGGTCAGGCGCAAGAGCGCGCTGCGTAAAGAGGCTGACGGCACGATATCGTATCCTCCCAAGTGGCAGAGGCAATTAGGAGATGCCCTCAGGTCGGAGGGCCTTCTGAGCCTGGAAGGAAAGGTAAGAGACCTTGATTCGTTTTTACAGATAAAAACCGCTTTTTTCAGAGAAAGAAAAGAGCTTGAGCGTATGTATCGATCAGTAAGTTACGCAAAAAACGCAAAAGGTAAAGACGATATCGAAGTACTTAAAGATGTGGATATATACGTTTTTCTACTGGACCTATTAGGTTTTATAGATTTTAACACATGTGTCGGGTTTTGCAGGGAGGCCCTGCTTCGGGAAGATATGGGTATTATCTTAAACCTCTCAGACGCTATGCATAATTTGTATGTGGAGACAGGTAAAGTTTCAGCTGAAGAAGGTGCTATGGTAGAGGATCTTATGCATAAAATATATTCAATGGTAGAAGAACCAAAGAGACTAAAACGACTTTTATATGAAAACTTTACAATGCTATATAACGAATGGAGGAAATTTTTGGATTATGGAGCAAGCCGCGATTTAGGTGAATTCGTTTCTAGCATTGATAAAAATATCAAAACAATCGAAGATATATTTAAGCAAATCAAAGATTTCTATGGAGAAACGGAAGTTATAAGTTCATACCCTTATTTAGACATAAACCGTGTTTTTAAAAGGATAAAAAACCAGTTTTTCACCTTTAAGGGGCTTCTTGATTCGGAGGAGATAGACACGGAAGACGCCCGCTCTATAGAGGTTGCGCTTAACGGAATAAAAGATCTTTTTGATGGATTAAGTGAATCTGTATATAAGTATAAGGAAGCAGAAACTACTGAAAAAGAAAAAAAGAAAGGCAAGAAGAAAAGAAAAGAGTTGATGCTGCTACCGATAGATGCAGTGGCTGAATCCGAAGCAAGTGTTTATTATATGGCTTTTTATGAAGCGTTGGATATTGTTAAGAAGCTGAGATCACCGGAAAAAAGGAAACTTGTTACCGAAGTGGAGATAGCAGCTATTTTAGATGAATTGAGTCTTTTGGAAGAAGATTCGAATATTATAAATGGCCTGCAGCAAATGCATGTTTTCGAAACGGGATACTTGAAAGAAAAAGATTCTTTTCTTGACGAGTTGGACTATATAAAAGAGAAGGTAGAGTCTGTTGTCGCAATATTAGAAGCAGCGCTGAGAGGAGAGTTCCCCGAACCTTTTGAGACGGTTACATCAGAAATGAAGAAAGTATATGCCGCCATATTATCATCAGCATAAGCTCAAGCAATATCCGTAATGGGTGAGTTACGGTGGGGCGTAGAGGAGGCCCCTCTGTCGCGAAATATGAGTCCAGTAAAAATATTGTAATTTTTTAATTTTTTTGTTGACAAAATTTCCGAGCAATGATATAATATGTCCGAAATGAAAAAAGCTAAATCAATACCACAATTAAATCAACTGGCTAAAAAACGGGATTCCTTGCTTGGCAGATTAAATAACTGCAAATACCTCCTGCGAGGTACAATTATTGAAAGAGGCAACATATGCGGTAAGTCAGGCTGCAAGTGTAAAAGAGAGCATAATCCTGCTTTACACGGCCCATATAAGTATTTATCTCACCGCTCAAAGGCAAAAACCAATATGATATTCTTAACTAAGAAAAAATTATCTTACGCAGTTAAAGGCGTAGAACAATATCAGGGCTTAATAAAACTCATATACCAGATAAGTGAGATAAACTTTGAGATACTGCGTTATCATCACAAAAAACTATAAGGATACGAGGCATTGAGTCATTGTAAAGAGTGTGACAGATACGATAAACGCATTAAAAAGCTAAAGGAAAGATACATATTTTTGCAGCACAAATTAGAAGCCTTTGATAGACCAGGTAAAAAAGACAGTTTCATAAAACAGATAACACGGTTTATAAAAAAACTTTTAGGAAAAATAAATCATGGGTAGGTTTAAAAATAATATAACCAAAAGCGGGCAAGTAACTTCTTTCGGTGCATACTGTGAAGGCTGCTTTCAAAAGCAATGCGAAATTGACAGATTAAGGGAACGCCTAAAATCCGCGGACGCGAAGTTAAAATACCGTGACGAAAAAGATAATCAGCCGTTTTTTGGGTCATCTACGCCATCTTCTAAACTCCCTGTCAAGGAAAATCTGCCCTTTGGGCAGAGGCTTTAGCAGATTTTCCGCAGACCCCGACGAATGCGGGTAAATTGTCGTAGAGAATTTGCCCACATCATATGAGCCGGGGTAAAGATATAATTTCCTATACTATTAAAGAAAATACCTTAGAAGAGAACAGAAAAAAGAAAGGCGGCGCCAGATTAGGGCATAAAGGTAACGGGCGGGGGAAGAATCTCGAAAGATAACGCGGATAGAATCATTGAAAGGCCTGTTAAAGAGGTAAATTGCCCGCTTTGCGGCGGGGAGTTAGAACACAAAGATACCGCATGGCGAAGCGTAATAGATTCCTTCCTAAACAAAGCCC
>JBDRAM010000025.1:0-34067 GCA_043823785.1 Candidatus Omnitrophota bacterium | reverse complement strand
ATGCCGTGCGGTAAAAAGAAGAAGCGCAAGAAGATGGCGAAGCACAAAAGAAAGAAAAGACTAAGAAAGCTTAGACATAAAAAGAAGAAGCAGTAATTTAGTTTAAAAGTTTAAGAGTTAAAATGCTAAAAAAATGTTTTTTTTGCCTCATACTAGCGCATATCCTATTAGTATTGATTATTAGCGAAGGAGAAGCCGCAGCTGGCACTGTTGAAGGCCCAGGCTCCAATTCGCTTCTTGGGTTTTTCAAAAGGATGTGGAGCCCCCAGGGCCTTATTCTGGGGTATGAGCGCAGCCCGGAATTGGCAGTAGAGAAGCGCGTCTATTCTCATTATATAATGGGAATCATTCTTGATAACCAGGGCATGCATGAGCAGGCTGCGGATGAATTTATTAAGGCCAAAGAGGATATGCCTGATTCAGAAGTATTATGCCTCAAGCTTGCCTCTGTATATCTTAAGCTGAAAGACTACGATAGGGCTAAAGAGTGCATAGAAGCTGTTTTAAGTAAAAAGCCCGGAGATTTAAAAGCACGATTCCTACTGGCGCTTCTCTACATAGATAAAAGAGATTTTCAGAAAGCCGCGGAGCAATATGAGAAGATAATAGAGAATGACCCTCATAATATATTGGCCCTTGTATCTTTAGCGGATATCTATCTAGTGGATAAGAAGCTTAATGAGGCGGTAGAAATATATAAGGACCTTTTGAAAGAGAGCGAACTTTCACCTTATATCTATTTTAATCTCGGGCTCCTGTATCTGAAGCTTGACAAGGAAGATGAGGCTTATGAGAATTTCAATCTCGCGCTGGAATTAAAAGCCGATTACTTAGAGCCCATTATAACATTAGGCGTATTGGCGGAGCTGAAGAATGACTATGACAAGGCTTTGGAAAATTACAAAAGAGCGCTTGAGATAGCCCCGGAAAACATAAAACTATATCTTAGGATCGCGAACGTCCAATCGCGTAAGAAGAATTATGACGAAGCTAAAAAAGAATACAAGAAGATATTAGAAAAAGTGCCCGAGGAAACAGGCGCTTATGTAGGCCTGGCAGAGATATATGTGCAGACTAATGAATTGGAGAAAGCCCGGGAAGCTCTAAAAGAATCATTAAAGTTTGAAGACAAGAACACATATGTTTTTTTACTTTTAGGACTTGTCAATTTCAGAGAAAAATCTTTTGAGGATGCAGAGGCGTATTTTAAAAAGGCGGTCGAACTTGCCCCTGAATATGGAGTAGGATTTTTTTATCTCGGGGCTTGCTATGAGCAGACCGGAGAAAGGGGTAAGGCCAAAGAGCATCTGAAAAAAGCTATCCAGCTTAATCCTGAGGATGCGGACGCGCTTAATTATCTTGGCTATATGTACGCGGAAGATGATGAGAATTTAGATGAGGCGATAGAGTTTATTGAACGCGCGCTCAAGATAGACCCGAAAAACGGAGCTTATATAGACAGCCTTGGATGGGCTTATTATAAAAAGAAAGAATTCCAAAAAGCAAGAGAGCTTATAGAACATGCCATAGAGCTGCATGGTGATGACCATGTTATGTATGAACACCTTGGAGACGCGTACTATGAGATAGGTGATAAGGCCAAGGCCAAAGAAACATGGGAGAAGTCTCTTGAGCTTGAGCCTGAGCAGGAAAAGGTGAAGGAGAAGCTTAAGAGAGTTGAGAGTTCAGAGATTAGAGCAGAAAAGACGGAGGCTGGCGGGAGTGAAAAGACCTGATATAAATAAACTAAAAGAAGAAGCAAGGCAGCTTAGAAAAGATATATTGATAATGCTTTCAGAAGCAGGCAGCGGGCACACAGGCGGCTCACTCTCTTGTGTAGAACTTATATACGCTCTATATAGTTATAAGTTGAGATATGATCCAAAAAGGCCTGAGTGGGAAGATAGGGATAGATTTGTATTATCCAAGGGCCATGGATGCCCAACGCTTTACGCTATCCTGGCTCATTTCGGATTTTTTCCTAAAGAGAAGCTTAAGACTTTAAGAAAGATAGGCTCATCCTTGCAGGGCCACCCGCAGTTAGGCTTACAGGGGCTGGATGCCTCAACAGGTTCTTTAGGCCAGGGCCTTTCGATAGCAAACGGAATGGCTCTTTCCGCAAAGTTAGATAAGAAAAAGGATGTGAGGGTATATTGCCTTTTAGGCGATGGTGAATCAAACGAAGGGCAGATATGGGAAGCAGCCATGACAGCTTCCCACTATAAGCTCGATAATATTTGCGCTATGATAGATTACAATAAGCTCCAGATAGACGGATTTCTATGTGATGTTAAGGATATGGACTGCCTAAAAAGTAAATGGGAATCCTTTGGCTGGCATGTATTTGAGATAGATGGACATGATTTTGAACAAATTATTGACAGCCTTGATAAAGCTCAAAATATAAAGAATAAGCCATCGATGATACTCGCGCATACTATCAAGGGCAAAGGCGTATCATTCATAGAGAATAAAGTAAACTGGCACGGTATAGCGCCTAAGCCCGATGAGCTTGAACGTGCCTTGAAAGAGTTGGATAACTGATAGTTCGTCGTGCGTTGTGCGCATTGCGTCGTGCGAAAACACGCAATACGCAATACTCAATACGCAATACGAATCACAAGAACAAGGAGCAGACAAATGCTATTACACAAGAAGATAAAACTTTTTTTCTTAGAACACTGGGTTAAATTCTTAATTATAACAGCAGTAGTGCTTTTGGTAGGACTGGCAGTATATGGTTTAAGTACGCTTGAGTCATTTTACAGGCATATGACACTGGCAACCCTCCCTGTACAGCTCCTGGTAGGCGCGATGCATGCTTTAATGTTTGTTTACCTTTACATGACTGTCTTTAGAGGCGGGTTCGCGAAGATGTCGACAGAAATGATAAAGGGAGAGAAGGTAGGTGTCAAGTTCAGCGATGTTGTAGGCATAGATGAAGCAAAACGGGAATCCTGGGAGGTTGTCCAGCTTATTAAGGACCGCCGCAGGCTGCAGCAGATAGGCGGTAAGATAGTAAGAGGCATACTTATGCTGGGCCCACCGGGCTGTGGTAAGACCTATTTAGCAAAGGCGATAGCTACAGAGGCGGGAATACCTTTTATCTCAATGTCTGCCAGTGAATTTACCGAGATCTTTGTGGGAGTGGGCGCGAGCAGGATGAGAAAACTCTTTAAACAAGCAAGGCGCCTTGCGGAGGCGCATGGCGGATGCATTATATTTATAGATGAGCTTGATGCTGTAGGAAGAAAAAGGTCTTACAGCTATCTTGGCGGAGGAATGGAAACAAATACTACGCAGAACCAGCTTCTTGTTGAAATGGACGGTTTAAAAGAGAAAGAGCAGAATGTTATAGTTATAGGCGCCACCAACGCGCCCGAGCAGGAGATGGACGACGCCCTTAAGCGCCCGGGAAGGTTTGACAGAAAGGTATATATTGACAAGCCCA
Organism: Candidatus Omnitrophota bacterium; assembly: GCA_043823785.1. Taxonomy (GTDB): domain Bacteria; phylum Omnitrophota; class Gorgyraeia; order JABMRG01; family JABMRG01; genus JBDRAM01. Next base: position 30,616 of record JBDRAM010000025.1, on the reverse strand, counting down.
ATCTTGAAGGAAGAGAAAAGTTATTTGAATTCTATTTGAGCAAGGTGAAATATGATAAGTCAATAGATATCAAAAGATTAGCAAGGCAGGCTGTATATAAGAGCCCCGCGGATATAATGAATATTGTAAAGGAGTCTGCTTTAATAGCGACAAGAAGCAAAAGGGACGCGGTTACCCATAAGGATATAAGCGAGGCCATGGATAGGATAGACCTTGGGATAAAACACCATAAGTTTATGACAGCCCGCGAAAGAGAGATGACGGCATTTCATGAATCAGGCCATCTTGTCGTTCTTTACCTCATACATCCCACAAAGGATGTATTCAAGGCGTCTATAATATCTCATAAAGGCGCGCTTGGCGTAGTGCAGCCACAGCCTAAACAAGAACTACATACCCACAGCAAGGAATCGCTTATGACTGATATAAAGGTAAGCCTTTCCGGGTATGTGGCAGAAAAAATAAAATATAATACTACATCGACCGGCGTCGCGCATGATTTTAAAAGTGCCATGGCTATCGCGCATGCTATGGTATGGAGCCTTGGAATGGGCGACTCCGGTATAGTAGGCGATTATTGCACTATACCTCAAACCGAGATATCTGACAGCACTAAAGAAAAGTTAAACACAGAGACTCAGAATATAATCCAACGCTGCCTGAAAGAGGCTGATGAACTTTTAAGAAAAGAATGGAACATAGTCGAGAGGTTTGTAAAAGAGCTTTTAGAAAAAAAAGAAATCGAATATGATGAGATAGACGCTATATTTAAGGAATTCGGTAAGGAGCACCCAAAAGAAGAAGAACAAGAAGTATCTTAAGAAAACAAAGCAGGCGCCGCTCTGATTAATATGAGAAACAGAATCCCTCTTTATCTTTTTTCGGTTATTTTTTTCTCCTTTATGGCCATATCATGCGCTCCTACTTATCCAAGGGAGAAGGTTATAGAGGGAGTAAAGGAGCTCTGCAAAAGAGAGTATAGCGTAGATGTCGAGGTAAAGATAGAAGCCACTACCTTGGGCGTGCGTATCCCCTTAGAGGGGCTCTTCGATACAGAGAGCCTGCAGATCGCTCCCGAGGCGTTTAAGAAGATAGACGGCGTCATGCTTAGCGTATCAAGAGTAGCGTTAAGCAGTGATAAATCTATAGATTTTTATACTGTTATAACGCACGATAAGAATGTTCCCGGGGCCGAGGTAGTTATAACAAGGCATGTCGGTGATCTTCACCGCTATGTCTACGGCGATATATCACGCGGTGAATTCTCAAAGAGGATGGTCTTTGACGTACGCTTTAACCCCCAAGGCATAATAGATACGTGGCTGGGTGAATTTAGCTTAGAAGAGAATAAACTGGATGAGTTCATATGCCAGCAGGCGTCACGCAGGATATCTGATGAATTCAAGGAAAACAAGATGCTTATGGGTAAGTTTAACGTAGTATCTTGTGAGGGCATATTAAAAGACAATACGTTTAAGTTTACTACCGAGATAAGCAGAGAAGGCCTTCCTATGAGTGAACTTATCCACGGAAAGGCATGGCATGATAAGGTATTGGAACTATGCCTGAAGATCATATCACACACGATTTATACATATGATTTTAGAAGCTTTGAAAAAATAGAAGTCTTTAACAGCTTTGATAATAAAACTGCCGAGATATCAAATAAAGAGATCAGAAGCTGGCGTAAGAGGAAGATAGAGATTGAGTAAGAAGAACAATATTGTAGTTTTCATTTCCGCATCCATATTTATTTCAGCTGCTGCCTTTACCATAATCCATACAAATATAAAAGACAACACAGCCAAGGACGAAGAAATGGCCCTTGAGCAGTTCAGGGCCCTGCCATATCTTTCTTATGCAGAAGAGAAGGCAGATAAGACTAAAAAGGGCGTTGTATTTTATGATAAAGAGAAGGCATTTGAGGGGTATAATCTCTGTAGCGGTATCCTGATGGACATGGAAGGGAACACTGTCCACGACTCTGAACTTCTCCGCGAGGTAATATTAGATAATGGCTATATCATAAAAGGGGACTACAGAGGCATGGGTAAATATAGATGGGACTTAACTCCGATATGGGAGCGGAAAGACCTAAAAATACATCATGATATTACTTTAACCCCGGATGATACCATATTGACAATTGCTAAAGAAGTATATGAATATAATGGAAGAAAGGTAGAATTTGATATAATTGTAGAGCTTGATCAGAATGGAGATGAGCTTGCCAGGTGGTCGGCATGGGAGAACTTAGAGTATATAAAACAGTTTCATAACCCAATATTATTAGATAAAACAGGCGGCAAGATAGAAAGGATATTCCTAGAAAAACATAGCGAGTTTGGCGGAGACTATGACTACCACCACTTAAATTCAATACAGGCTCTGCCAGAAAACCCGTTAGCAGAAGATAAAAGGTTCCAAAAGGGGAACTGGCTGATTAGCCTACGCAATTTAAGCCTAGTCCTGATATTAGATAAAGATACTAAGAAAGTTGCCTGGAGCTTAGGTCCTGAAGAAGTAGAGTGGCAGCATATGCCAAGGATGCTATCCAGCGGAAATATCCTGATTTTTGACAATGGTAAAAGTAAGCGCAGATACTCAAGAGTTATTGAATTAAACCCTGCTACAAAAGAGATTGTCTGGGAGTATAGAGCGGATCCTCCTGAATCGTTTTTATGTATCTCAAAGGGTTCTGCCCAGAGATTGCCTAACGGCAATACACTTATAGCAGATAGCCAGAACGGACGTGCTTTTGAGGTTACAAAAGAAAAAGAGATTGTCTGGGAATGGTATAATCCCCGTTTTGATAAAGAAGGTAAAAGAGAGACTATAGGCAGAATAATCCGTTATCCCAGGGATATGATAGATAAAATACTAAAGGAAAATAAAAATTGATTAAGAAAAACAACGTTATAGTTTTTATATCCGCGTCTATATTTATATCAGCCGCTACCATGACAGTACTTTATACAAGACTCGCGGATAATAAAACCGGGCAAGAAGAACTGTTTCTTGAGCAATTCAGAGCACTGCCGTATCTTTCCTATACAGAAGAAAAGGCGGATGAAGCTAAAAAAGGCGTTACAGTATACAATAAGGAAAAGGCTTCCGATGGCTACAGTTTAGGTAATGCGCACCTTATGGATATGGAAGGCAGCAGTATTAAGAGGATAAGTCCTTACATTGTGGTCATATTAGATAATGGCCACCTGTTAAAAGAGAATCCCATAGGGCTTGGCAAATATACCTGGGACATGGTACCCATATGGGAAAGAAAAGATTTAAGGATTCATCACGAGCTTATATTGACAGAAGATAACACGATATTAACCGCTACGATGGAGGTTCACGAATATAACGGCAGAATGGTCGAGTTTGATGTTATAGTAGAACTTGACCTGGATGGAAACGAAGTTTCAAGGTGGCTTATGCGGGAGAATTTAGAAAAAATAAAACAATTTCATAAACCTGTTCCATTAGATAAGCCTGCCGTAGATGTACAAAAAGATAAGACGCACATAGACGGAACTAGCCCTTTTGGTGGTGATTATAATTACCACCATTTAAATTCAATACAGTCTTTGCCTCAAAACCCATTAGAGGAAGACAAAGGGTTTCGTAGGGGGAACTGGTTGATTAGTTTGGCCAATTTTAGTTTGGTTTTGATATTGGATAAGGATACCAAAGAGGTCCTATGGAATTTTGGTCCAGGTGAAATAGAGGCCCAGCATATGCCGAGAATGCTAGATAATGGCAATATACTTATTTTTGACAATGGTAGAAAACGTAGGTACACAAGGATAATTGAGCTAGACCCGGTTGCCAAGGAGATCGTATGGGAATATAAGGCAGACCCGCCGGAATCTTTTTTCTGCAGAACATTAGGTTCTATCCAGAGGCTGCCTAATGGAAATACGCTTATCGGAGATAGTGAATCAGGACGAGCATTCGAAGTTACAAGAGAAGGTGAGACAGTATGGGAGTGGTTTAACCCTGTTTTTGATAAAGAGGGCAGAAGAAAGACTTTCTATAGAATAACACGTTATCCAAAGGAAAAAATAGATAAAATACTAAAGATGTCCTATAAAGAGAATAGAAAGGACATCTGATGGCAGAGATTAAAAATGAGATTACAGCGATTAATGCTTTAATCTCTGTAATCTAAGATAATCATAGTAATCAGGTATAATCTTTGTTTATGCCTGATAATTATACCAGGAGAATAAAAGTGATTAACGAAGATAAATCTACGTGGAAGGCGGCCCGTGACGGGTATGGGAAGGGCTTAGTGAAATTAGGTGAATTGAACAAAGATGTTGTGGTTTTGAGCGCGGACCTTACAGAATCTACCCGCGCCAACTGGTTTCAAAAAGCGTTTCCTGAACGCTTCTTTACATTCGGAGTAGCGGAACAGGATATGATGGGTGCTGCTTCCGGTTTCGCGCTTTCAGGTAAGATACCTTTTTGCTGCACCTTTGGAATCTTTGCTTCAGGAAGGGCATGGGAGCAGATAAGGGTTTCTATAGCTTATATGGACCTTAATGTAAATATAGGAGGCACGCACGGCGGCATCACAGTGGGCCCGGATGGCGCCACACATCAGGCTATTGAGGAGATAACATTGATGCGTCTGCTTCCCAATATGAAGGTAGTTGTTCCATGCGATGCTATAGAGGCTGAGAAAGCGACTATCGCGGCAGCTAACACTGAAGGGCCTGTATATCTGCGCCTTGGCAGAGAAAAGCTTCCCATGATAACTGAAGAAAATGGTGAGTTTAGCATAGGAAAGGCACATATAATAAAGGAAGGTAAAGACCTTACTATAATAGCATGCGGTATATTAGTCTACCATGCTATAAAAGCCTCTGAAATATTAAAGAAAGAAGGCATAGACGCCGGTATAATAAACTTGCATACCATAAAGCCTATTGACAGGAAAGCTATCTTAGAAGCTGCGGAAAAAACCGGCGCTATTGTTACGGCAGAGGAGCATCTTCTTGCAGGCGGCATGGGAAGCGCTGTTGCCGAGGTCCTTATTCAAGAAAGGCCTGTGCCTGTTGAAATGGTAGGCATAAGAGACAGGTTTGGTGAATCAGGCGAGCCATGGGATCTGATGGCACATTTTAACCTTATGCCTGAGGATATTGTAATCGCCGCGAAGAAGGTACTGGATAGAAAGTAGCGGCTAAATATGAGGTTTCTTAAAGTTGCAACCTCAAGTAATCTCAAGTAACCTTTTAATACAATGAACTCCATTACTCTAAATGCTCCCGCGAAGATAAATCTATACCTAGAGATAATTAATAAGCGTAAAGATGGCTATCACAACATAGAAACTATATTTCAGAAGATAGATCTTTGTGATAATCTTAAAGTAAGCATTATTCCCCGAGGTATCTCACTTACTTGCAACTATCCGCATATTCCTACCCATAGAGGAAACTTAGCTTATAAGGCAGCTTATCTCATGAAGAAAGAGTTTGGATTAAGAGAGGGCCTGCACATAGACCTTAAGAAGAAAATACCGGTAGCTGCGGGGTTAGGGGGCGGCAGTTCTGATGCCGCGTCTGTTATAATCGCTGTTAATAGATTGTTTAATCTTAATATTTCAGCTAAAAAGCTGATTTTGCTGGCAAAAAGTATCGGAGCTGATGTACCTTTCTTTGTATCCGGCCATAACTGCGCTTCCGGCAAGGGGATAGGAGAAAGGTTAAAAGAGGTAAGATCAAGATATAGCTTCTATATTTTGCTATTATTGCCTAAATTAAGAATATACACTAAAACTATATATAGTAAAGTTAGTTTTCCCTTGACAAAAACAGGGCTAAATGTTAATATTATAGCCCGCATTTTATCAGGAAGAAAAAGCAGCAAGAAAAGCGATTTTCTTTATAATAGATTAGAGGATGTGGTCCTTTCAGCTTATCCTATAGTCAAAAAAGGCAAAGAGGTTCTGTCTTTATATACAGATAGAACACTTCTCTCGGGCAGCGGCCCCACTATTTTTGCTTTATTTGATAAAAGAAAGGAGGCGATGAGGGCAAGAGACGGCATTAAGAGAGACAACAATTGGCAGCTAGTTCTTACAAAGACTATTTGACACCTAGTTTAAAATAAGGAGCAGTCAAGGCGATGGATATCACAGAGGTTAGGATATTTACAAGAGACTCAGAAGACAAGAAACTGAAGGCTTTTGCTACCGTGACATTTGACAACAGCTTTGTAGTAAGAAATGTAAAGATAATAGAAGGAAATAAAGGCCTTTTTGTCGCTATGCCATCCCGCAAGATAAAAGAGGCCTGCCCAAAGTGCCATTTTAAAAATCCGGCAAGGAGTAAATTTTGCAATCAGTGCGGAGCTTCGATGCCGCTGCGCCCTGTAGTTACAGAAGATAGGTCACAACGCCAGTCAGAGCATAGAGATATAGCTCATCCCATCACCGCTGAGTGTAGAGAGATGATACAGAATAAGGTCCTGGATGCTTACGATGCCGAGAAAAAAACGAGTACTCCGAGTACACCAAGTACACCAAGTTCACAGGCTCCTGTAGCACCAAAGACTGAACACGATCATTTCGACGCCAGCGATGTGGATATAGACTAACATCGTATTGCGTATTGAGTATTACGTGTTGCGTTCATACGCAATACGCACAACACACAACGCAATACGAGAATAATGGCGGGTTGTGTAGTGGCAGCATGCTATTAATAGTATATATGATTTTTGTATCCAGCTAATTAAGAGTTCCTTTGCGTAGATATGACGGATATTTCTTCTGAGAACAAGGCCATCCGCATATGACAGAAGATATTATAGAGCTTATAGAGGAGAAGAAGGTTACTAATCTAAGAGAACTTTCAGAAAAGATAAAGGTACCTTATACGAAGTTAAGAAATATTTCTTGCGGAAGAGTCAGGTTTGAAAGTTTATTTAAGATAAAAAGAAGGCATGAAGTATCTCCGAAAAGGTCTGGGGATTTAGCCGAGATAATAGGTATAGTATTAGGCGATGGTAATATTCTAAAGCTTAAAAGGTGCCAAAGGTTGGTAATCAGCTGCGACAGAAAGCATCCAGGAAAAACAACAGAAATAAAAAATCTGATACATAAGATTTTCAAAAAGGAGCCCAAGATTTATAGAAGATCTAAAGTAAATTGTGACGATGTTTGCCTATATATGCAGAATATAGATAAGGCGTTAGGCCTCAAAGCAGGCAGTAAAATTAGAAATAAAGTAAAAATACCGAAGTGGGTATTAAAAAATAAGAAATTTTTAGTAAGGTGCCTTAAGGGGTTGTTCGAGACAGATGGAAATTATTCTGAAAATAAAAAATTTTATGTTCAGTTTATTGAATTTGAAAATAGATGTAAAGAGTTAAAGCTATCCGCTTATAAGGCCATCAAGAGCTTGGGATATAATCCTCAACTGGGAAATAGATATGTAAGATTGGCAAGGCGTAGGGAGGTTGCTGATTTTATAAAAAGGATCAAATATTTTAAGTGTCAAAGTTTATGGTAAGCGATCATGATTGGGAGGTCGTGTAATGGTAGCACTCGAGTCTTTGGCACTCGCTGTCCTGGTTCGAATCCAGGCCTCCCAGCCAAATTCGCCGAAGGCGAATTTGATCCTGAACGAGCCATGGAATCCGACGAACAGGAGGATTGCAGGCGAAGTGAAGGGCCTAAGCTGCAGAGATACCTTAAGGATTCCAGGCGAAACGAATGACCTAATGCATCAACAAACAGTTGAACTGATGAACAGTTGAACTGTTAAACTAACATAAAGGATAACTCATGAACAGATGTTCATTTTGTGGAAAGAGTAAGTCTAAGATAAAGAAGCTTTTTAGCGGGCCAGGTGTATATATCTGCGATGGCTGCATACGGCTATGCAATCAGATATTAACACGTGAAGAGCAAAAGGATAAAAAAACAACTCCCCCTTTTTCCAGCATGAAAGAGCTTCCAAAGCCGATTGCTATCAAAAAAGAGCTTGACCAGTATGTCATTGGCCAGGAAAGAGCAAAGAGGCAGCTGTCAGTATCAGTATATAACCACTATAAGAGGCTTATAAAATCGACCGTTTTAAGTGAAGAGGATATTGATGTTGAGCTTGAGAAATCAAATATTCTTCTTATAGGGCCCACAGGAAGTGGAAAGACGCTTCTCGCAAGGACAATGGCTAAAGTGCTTGATGTTCCGTTTGCGATATGCGACGCGACTTCGCTTACGGAGGCAGGCTATGTAGGTGAGGATGTAGAGAATGTCCTGTTAAGGCTTCTCCAGGGTTGCGATTATGATCCAGAGCGCGCTAAATACGGTATAATATATATAGATGAGATAGATAAGATAGGAAAAACCCACGATAATGTCTCGATCACAAGGGATGTTTCGGGAGAAGGTGTTCAGCAGGCACTCCTTAAGATAATCGAAGGCACGCAGGCAAATGTGCCGCCTCAAGGCGGAAGAAAACATCCTCAGCAGGAGTACATAAAGCTTGATACTACTAATATACTCTTCATCTGCGGTGGAACATTTACGACCTTGGATAAGATAATAGAAACAAGGGTATCCAGGAAAGAGATAGGCTTTAATGCTAAGCATGACGGGAATAAAAATGAAGAAATAGGTAAGCTGCTAGAATTGGTCGAACCGGAAGATATCTTAAAATTCGGAATGATACCGGAATTTGTAGGTAGGTTTTCTGTTATATCTACCCTTAGCCCATTGGGCGAAAGCGACCTGATCAGCGTGCTGACAAAGCCGAAAAACGCTATAGTCAAGCAGTATATGAAGTTTTTTGACATGGAAGGAATAAAACTTACCTTTACGGAAGATTCACTTAGTGAGGTTGCGGCACGTGCCATAAAGAAGAAGACAGGCGCGCGTGCGCTGCGCTCGATCCTGGAAGATGTGATGCTTGAAGTGATGTATGAATTGCCGTCTCAAAACAGCGTAAGTGAGTGTGTCATTACAAAGAATAGTATTCAGAAGAAAGAAAAACCCCAGCTTATACACAAAGACTCTAAAGAGAAGAAAGTAGCATAATGAGGTTACAGAGGTTACGCAGGTTAAGAAAGTTACTTAAGTTACTTATGGTAAGTTCTGCTACCTCCGTAACATACGTAACCTCCGTAACCTACGTAACATATTGTATAAAATAAGGAACCAAGTGAGAAAAACAAAAGCTATTATACTTGCTGCCGGAAAAGGCGTTCGGATGAGATCCGATAAGCCTAAGGCGTTATGCGAGATCTCCGGCATGCCTATGGTAGAATTTTTAATAGAAACCGCGCAGAGCTGCGGCATAAAAGATATTGTAGTTGTGGGTGGTTATAAGATATCACTTTTAAGAAAAAAGTTATCATCTTATAATAATATAAAGATAGCGGAGCAAAAGAAGCTTTTAGGTTCAGGCGATGCTGTAAAACAGGCCGCAAGGCACTTTAAAAATTTTAATGGTACAGCCCTTGTTTTATACGCGGATACGCCGCTTATCAAGGCCTCTACCATTAAAAGAATGCTTAGCAGGCACGCGGCTGCAAGATCATCGGCTACACTGCTTACAGTAAAGACAGATGATCCCAAAGAATACGGCCGTATTCAACGCGACGAAAAAGGTAAAATCTGTGGAATAGTTGAATATACAGATGTGTCTGCCGCGCATAAAAATACGCAATACGCAATACGCAATACGCAATACGAGATAAACGTCGGAGCGTATTGTTTTGATTCAAAGAGACTTTTTCAAGGCCTAAAGCGTATAAAAAAGAACAAGATAAAGGGTGAATTTTATCTTACTGATATAATATCGCATTTTTATGATAAAGGTTACTTGGTAACCTCTCATGTTACTGGTGATGCTGATGAAGGGCGCGGCATAAACAGAAGAGAAGAGCTTCAGGCTGCTGAGGAGATATTAAGGAAAAGGGCTATTGACGACTTGATAAGATCAGGCGTGACCATAAAAGATACCGCAACTACCTATATACAGAAAGGGGTAAAGATAGCGCGCGGCACTATAATCAATCCCTTTGTTGTAATAGAAAAGAATGTTACGATAGGCAGAGACTGTAAAATAGGGCCTTTCGCCCACCTTAGGCCCGGCACTGTTTTAGAAAAGGGTTGCGTGGTAGGTAACTTTGTCGAGATAGTACGTTCTAAATTGGGCAGTTTTTCAAGAGCCAAGCACCATACATATCTTGGAGACGCGCGTGTGGGCAGGAATGTAAATATTGGCGCGGGAACGATAACAGCTAATTATGATGGAAAGAAGAAGCATATAACAACTATCGATCACGAGGCTTTCATAGGAAGCGGCACGACTATAATAGCGCCTGTTAAGATAGGCAGAGCTGCTGTAACCGGAGCAGGCAGTGTTGTGGTAAGGGGCAGGGATGTTGCGCCCAGGACAATAGTGGCAGGAGTGCCTGCCAGACCCTTGAGGAGCAAGTAGATGATGAAAAATAATAATTTAGTTATTTTTTCGGGCAGGACAAATCCAGTTCTTTCAAAAGATATATGTAAGTGCCTTAATGTCAAGATGGGCGAAGCGGCAATATCTGATTTTCCGGAAGGCGAGATAAAAGTTAAGATCCGCGAGAATGTAAGAGGAAAGGATGTCTTTGTTGTGCAGCCTACATCTCCTCCTGTAAACAGAAGTGTTATCGAGCTATTGGTGATGATAGATGCTTTCAGGCGCGCCTCGGCAAGGCGGATAACAGCTGTTATACCTTATTTCGGATACGCAAGGCAGGATAGGAAAGATCAGCCGAGAGTTCCCATTACAGCTAAACTTATGGCCAACCTTATAACTACTGCGGGCGCTGACAGGGTGCTTACAGTGGATCTACATGCGGGCCAGATACAGGGATTTTTTGATATACCGCTGGATCACCTCTATGCCGTAACCGTATTGGCTGAATATTTTAAGAAGAAGAAGATAAAAGATCAGGTCGTTGTTTCACCGGATGTCGGCGGCATAAAGATGGCCAGGGCTTATTCAAAGGTAATGAACGCGGGCCTTGCTATTGTAGATAAGAGAAGGCGCAGTGATACGGATGCGGAGATAATGCATATTCTGGGAGATGTAAAAGATAAGAATGTTGTAATTGTTGATGACATGGTAGCTACCGCCGGTTCTCTTACGGAAGCTATAGTCGCGCTTAAAAGCAGAGGCGCAAAACAGATATATGCCGCGGTAACCCACCCTCTACTTTGCGGCCCCGCGATAGAGCGTTTAAAGAAAGTCGATCACCTTAAAGAGTTGATTATAACAGATACCATACCAGTGCCTAAGGAGAATCTTCTGCCGAACATGAAGGTACTATCTATAGCTCCTCTATTGGCAGAGGCTATATCAAGGATACATAATGAAGAATCTATAAGTATATTATTTAAGGCCCCATCAAACGGTAAGGACAAAAAGAACAATCAGGAAGAAGAGGAATATTTTAAGTTAGGATAATAATTTGTATATCGTATATCGTATTTCGTATATCGTCTTTACGACATACGATATGCGACATAGTGCGTAGCAAAGCGGAGCCTCCCCGAAGGGGGCGACATGCGAAAACACAAGAGCAAGGGAGAGTAATAAATGGAAAAAGTATTATTAAACGCGGATATAAGAGAAGGGGTAGGTAAGGAAGCAAGCAAGAAATTGAAATTAAAGGGCATCTTCCCTGCTGTGGTATATAAGAAGGGGAAAGATGCCTTGTCGCTGCAGGTAGATTCAAGGAGCTTTGACCATATTATACATACTTCAGCGGGAGAAAACGTATTAATTACATTAAAGATAAAGCCGAAGGCTGAAGGCGCAAAGCCTGTTAAGGATAAAACTGTCATAATAAAAGAAATACAGTATCATCCTACAAGCGGAGATATTCTGCATGTTGATTTTAATGAGATCTCACTTACGGAAAGGATCACGGTAAAGGTTCCTATAGAGCCCAAGGGAGTGCCTGAGGGAGTCAAGGCGGACGGCGGAGTGCTTGATCACCCGATGAAAGAGCTGGAAATCGAGTGTCTTCCTACGGAAATACCTGAGAAGATAGATGTGCACGTTGAAACTCTTAAAATAGGCGACTCTTTAAAAGTTAAGGATTTGAGCATACCTTCAAATGTAAAGGTATTAAGTGATTTAGAGCAGACCGTTGTCTCTGTCATGCCTCCTCAGGTCGAGAAACCTGCTGAAGAGTTAGCCGAGGAAGCTGTTGCTGAACCGGAAGTAATAAGGGAGAAGAAGCCTGAAGCTGAAGAGGGCGCGGAAACTGCCGCTGAGCCTAAGCGCAAACATAAAGATGAAGGTAAGGAAAAAAAGTAAGCTAAGCAGGCTCATAGGGTATAGGGCCGAGGGCGTAGGGATCCTGAATTGTAAAAATATCCTACACCCTGCAACCTCGAGAGTATACGATTGAAAGTAATAGTAGGCCTTGGTAACCCAGGGAGTAAATATATAAATACTCGTCATAATCTCGGATTTCGAGTAGTATCTAAGTTAGCGGATAGATATAAGGTAAAGCTTAAAAAAAAGATCTTTAGTAAGGCAAAAGAAGCCCGCTGTACAGTTTTCAATAAGAAGCTGGTTCTTGTTCAGCCGCTTACTTTCATGAATCTTTCAGGTAATTGCGTGCGGGAGCACTTAAATAATCCAAGAATATCAATTGATGATCTTTTGATAGTATGTGATGATATAAATCTTAATTTAGGCCAGATAAGGATAAGGCCCCAAGGAAGCGATGGAGGCCACAATGGCTTAGAATCTATTATAAGAAGCCTGGGGACTAAAGATTTCTCCAGAGTAAGGATAGGAATAAGGCCGGAGAAATTTCCCGCTGACTTATCTGACTATGTTCTTTCTGATTTTACGGAAGATGAGATATCACGCGTCGAAGAGTCTATATTGAAATCTTGTGACGCGTGCGAAGATTGGATTAGAAGCGGTGTTGAAAAGGCCATGAATGTATATAACAAGTAATAAGTAAAAAGCAAGCGCCCGAAGCGAAGTAGCTGAAACAAAGCAGCCGAAGGCTGCGAAGTCCCCAGAGGGGAGGCGCGCAGTCCGCCGTAGCCCTACAGTAGCATGCGTGTAGTAAGGGCGAAGGCGGAGAAAATGGAGGAGAAAACATTGAACAACTACGAAGGATTGTTTATTTTAAAACCGGACTTAGAGAAAGAAGAACTTAGCCAGTTGCACAAAAAGATAACCGATAACATTAAAAAATACAAGGGTGAGCTAGAATCCGCACCTGACGATTGGGGCAAAAAACGCCTTAATTATAGGATAAAAAAACAGCGAGAGGGCTCCTATTGCCTCATTAAATTTAAGATAGATCCGCTGGAAATAAATCAGTTAAACTCAGAATTAAAGCTTAATGAGGATATAATAAGGATAATGTTTACCAGGCAGCAATAATTCAAAGAGGAGAAAAATGGCTAATTTAAATAAAGTATTTATGATAGGCAACCTGACACGAGACCCGGAGCTGCGTTATCTGCCAAATGGTACTGCGGTAACTACTTTTACCGTTGCCTCCAACAGGGCTTATACACTGCAGACAGGTGAAAAGAAGCAGGATGTTACCTTTATGCGTATAGTAGTGTGGGCCAGAAGGGCGGAAGTCTGCGGTGAATACCTTAGCAAAGGGTCATCTGTATTTGTCGAGGGAAGGTTGCAGAGCAGGAGCTGGGAAGGGCAGGATGGCCAGAAGAGGAATACGGTAGAAGTTGTTGCTGAAAATGTCCAATTTTTAAGTAGAGGCAAAAAGAGCGATTCAGCCCCACCTGCAGATCAGGGCGAGGCGCAGGAACCGCTTGATGTTGCTCATGAGGATCATTTTACAGCTAGAAGCGCTAACAGCAAAGGTCCGGTAACCGAAGAAGATGAGATACCTTTTTAATAGTCCAAAAGTTTAAAAGTTTAAAAGTTAAAAAGTTAAATAATTTTAAGTACTCCAAACCTTTAAACCTTTAAACCTTTTAACCTTTTAACTTTTCAACAAACACAAGAATAAGGAGCCATAAAAACAATGATAACGATAAAAAGAAGCAAAAAGACATGCAAATTATGCCGCGATAAAATAAAGAAGATAGACTATAAGGATTTATATACGATACAGCGTTACGTTACAGAGCACGGCAAGATAATACCAAGCCGCATAACAGGCAATTGCGCTTATCACCAAAGGCAGTTGTCCCGCGCGATAAAACGTGCGCGTATTATGGCCTTGCTTCCTTTCACAGCAGAATAAAAAGATGTCCTGTAAAGATAAATTAAGAGTGCATCTGATCGCAGAGATTAAAAATGAGATTATAGCGATCAATGCCTTAATCTTTGTAATCTAAACTAATCACAGTAATCAGGTATGATCCTTGTTTATGCCTGATGATTATACCAAAGGATAAAAATGGAAGTCATATTAAGAGAAGATATCAAGAACATTGGTAAAACCGGGGATGTTATTACGGTCAAAGAAGGATATGCGAGAAATTATCTTCTTCCGAAGAAATATGCGGTTGAAGTTACCGATTCGAACTTGAAGATAATAGAAGCCCAGCGCAAGTCTAAGGAGCAGAAACTGCTTAAGGAAAAGAAAAAGGCGCAGGTATTGGCAGACAGGCTGGCAGGCCTTTCCTGCACCGTTGCCATGAATGTTGGCGAAGAGGATAAGCTTTATGGCGCAGTTACTAATGCTGATATCGCGGAATCACTCGCGCAGGAAGGCATCGTATTAGATAAAAGAGATATTATACTTGAAGAAGAGATACACAAGCTGGGTATATACCATTTTAAGGTTAAGCTGCATCCAGAGATTGCGCAAGAGGTAAAGCTCTGGGTCGTTAAGAAGTGACGCGTATTATATACGCTGTATGTCGCATATAGCATATAGCATATCGCGATTTTCGATATACGAAATACGACATACGACATACGACATGCGACATGCGACATGCGATATACGATATGCGAAATACGACATACGATATGCGATATACGATATGCGAAAACACTAAGACAAGGTAGAGAAAATGGCTAAGGGTGAATCCATAGAGAAGCTTCCCCCGAGAAGCGATGAAGCAGAGATGGCTGTATTAGGTTCTATGCTTCTTGAAGAAAATGCTATATCAGAAGCTATTGAATTTCTGGATGAGTCTACCTTTTATAAGGATGCGCACAGGAAGATATTTTCGCTGGTAGTGCAGATATATGAGCAAAATAAGCCCGTAGATCTTGTGACCATAACTGAGCAGCTGAAAAAAAGAAATATTCTTGAAGAGGTAGGAGGCACAGCTTATATAGTTTCGTTGACGCAAACAGTGCCTACAGCCGCAAATATCAAATATTATGCCAAGATAGTCAGAGAGAAATATGTGCTGCGCACTTTAATAACCACGGGAACGCAGATAGTATCAGAGGCTTATAGGGGAGAGAGTAACGTAGAGGAGCTTCTCGATAGGTCAGAGAAGATGATATTTGATATATCAAGCGGAAAGTCTGAGCCTACCACAGTAGCGATAAAGGATATAGTAAAGGATAGCATCGAGATTATCGATAGCCTGTACCAGAGAAAAGAAAATATAACCGGTGTGGCAACCGGCTTTTATGAATTAGATATACTTACCGCGGGCATGCAGCGTTCAGACCTCATAATAATAGCCGGCAGGCCATCTATGGGTAAGAGTGCTCTGGCTGCTTGTATAGTTGAACACGCCGGAATAATAGAAAAAGTACCCACTGTTGTATTCAGCCTTGAAATGTCCAAAGAACAGCTGGCCCATAGAATGCTCTGTTCACACGCAAAAGTAGATCTTCATAAGGTAAGAACCGGCTTTTTGTCTCAGAGCGATTGGCCTAAGCTGACAAATGCCGCGGGAAAACTTGCCGAAGCACCTATCTTTATAGATGATACTCCCGCTATTTCGGCATTAGAATTAAGAGCAAAGGCCAGGCGCCTGAAAAGCCAGTATGGTATAGGGCTGGTAATTGTAGATTATCTTCAGCTTATGCGCAGTTCAGCCTCATCTGATAATCGCCAGCAGGAGATATCGGAGATATCACGCGGCCTGAAAGCGTTAGCACGTGAATTAGACGCTCCTGTTATAGCGGTAAGCCAGCTTTCCAGGGCTGTTGAGTCGCGTGCTGATAAAAGGCCGCAGCTTTCCGATCTTAGGGAATCCGGCGCCATAGAGCAGGATGCTGATGTGGTAATGCTGCTTTTGAGGGAGGAGTATTATAACCCTACCCCTGAAAACAGGGGCATTGCGGAACTTATTATAGCGAAGCAGAGAAATGGCCCCGTAGGATCATTAGACCTTGCTTTTATAAAAGAATATACAAGATTCGAAAACCTTACCAGGCACCAGGCAAAGGTGCGAGAGGAAGAGATAGAGGTTTAAGCTTGCCGAATGGCAAGTGGCTTGCGGCAAATAGCTTTACTTTTTTTTATATATATGTTAAATTATAAACTTAATACCAAGGACTCATAAATAATGCATAAAAAGATAAAGAAAAAATACTTTCTTTCACACATAATTATACTCGCCATGCTATTTTCATATTTCTACGGCCCATCCCGCGCCTATCCTCAATCTTCTGACACTGGATCACGATCTCAGATAACAGATATAACAGTAGAAGGAAACAACGCGGTAAGCTCAAAGACTATACTCTCCAAAATCAAATTGAGGTCGGGGGATAGGTTTTCCCAAAAGGCGGTAAACGAAGACATAAAGAGGCTGTATGCCATGGGGTTTTTTACAGATGTGACAGCAGAGGTTGAGGATCATGAGGATGGCATAAGGCTTATATTCTCCGTTATGGAAAAGTCTATAGTAGATGAAATAATATTTGAAGGTAACAAGGCATATAAGGAGAAAGCTCTAAAAAAACATATAGAAACTAAAGAGTCAGACGTAGTAAACAAAAGGCGGCTTTCAGAAGATACAAAAAAGTTAAAAGCCTTTTATAAAAAGAACGGTTTCCCTCTCGCGGAGGTGGATTATGATATAGAAGTCGATAAAGAGACCAATAAGGCAAAGGTATATATAAAGATAAAAGAAGCAAAAAGATATAGGATAAAGAGAATAGTTTTTGAAGGGAATAAGGAGTTTCAGGATAAGAGGTTGATGAAGGTAATATCAACACGCGCGGATGCTCTTTTTACATCCGGTTTTCTGGATGAGGACGTGCTGGAGCAGGATATGGAGCGGCTCGAGGAATTTTACAAAAGAGAAGGCTTTATAGATGTAGCGGCGGAAAAGGATGTTGAATACAATGAAGAAGACAAAAGCATACAGCTTGCGATAAAGATAGAAGAGGGAAATAAATATTTTATAGGGGAAATTATCCTTATAGGCAATACTATAATCGAGGATAATGAGATAATAAAAGAGCTCTCGATGAAGACAGGCAAGCCATATAGCCCTGAAAACCTGCGCTCGGATGTCGCCATTATACAGACTCTATATTTTGATAAAGGCTATATGTCGTGCCGCGTAAAATTGAATACAGTGCTAAGTGAGTTTGACAATTCTATAGATATCACCTATGACATCACGGAGGGAGACATAAGTTATGTCAATGAGGTTATAGTCACAGGCAATGCCAAGACCAGGGACCTGGTTATAAGGCGTGAACTGCGCCTTTATCCCGGAGAAAAATTCGACGGTAAAAAACTTAAGAAATCTAAACAAAGGTTATATAACCTGGGATTTTTTGATGAAGTAATATTTGAAACAGAACCGACAATATACCCCGATAAGAGGGACTTAGTAGTCAGTGTAAAAGAGGCCAAGACCGGAGAATTCAGTTTTGGCGGAGGCTATAGTTCGGTAGACAGATTGATAGGGTTTGTTGAGGTAACACAGAGAAATTTCGATATTATGAATTTCCCTACCTTTACCGGTGCCGGGCAGAATCTTAAAGTGAGAGCAGAGGTAGGTTCCATAAGGCAGAATTATATTATAAGTTTTACAGAGCCCTGGATATTTGGCTACAATTATTTGTTTGGATTTGACCTTTTTAATTACGATAGAAGCAGAGAATCATCTTTAGGCTATGGTTTTGGCGAGCAGAGGACCGGCGGCGCCTTAAGATTCGGCAAGGATATTACTGATTACGACAGTGCCCTCCTTGTGTATAGGCTTGAAAGAGTCAGGATATCAGATGTCGTTGAGTATGCTTCAAGCGCGCTTAAGGATGAAGAAGGCGAAAATACCATAAGCAGTATGTCGCTTAAACTTACCCGTGATACTACCGATAGCAAGTTCAATCCTACGGAAGGGTATATATTGTCCGCAACAGGCGAAGATGCCGGAGGCATTTTTGGAGGAGATAAAGATTTTTATAAGATCGGTGGCGTAGCGAATTATTTCTATAATGTAGAAATATTCGAAAAAAAGCTTGTCTTTGATTTTAAGGTAAGAAGCGGATGGTCTGACGCTTACGATGACTCGATCTCAGTCCCTATCTATGAGAGGTACTATGCGGGCGGCGCGCAAACAGTAAGAGGTTATAAGGAAAGAAGTATCGGCCCTCGTGACTCTCAAACAGGAGACCCTATAGGCGGCGAAGCTATGCTTATAGGAAATGCTGAGGTTACCTATCCTATAATCAACCAGCTTAAATTGGCCGCGTTCTATGACATAGGTAATGTTTGGGCAGATTCAGAAGATTTAGGGAGCAATGGTTACAAATCAGGTGTAGGTGCTGGCGTAAGAGTAAAGACCCCTATAGGGCCTATAAAAGTTGATATGGGATATCCCCTTGATAAGGCCCATGAAGGTGATAAGCAAAAGGTGAGATTCCACTTTAGTATGACAAGGGGATTTTAGAGATTTCTGAAAAACCAGTAACCAGGTAGAAATCTCTTGATTTCAAAGATTAAAAAAAGATTACAGCGATTAGTGCTTTAATCTCTGTAATCTAAACCAATCACTGTAATCAGGTATAATATATTGTTATACTTGATGATTATACCAGGAGGATGTCATGAGAAGATTTATAGTTTTTTCATTACTAGCGTTATTTATTTTATCAGGCAATGGCCTTATCAGGGAGGCACAGGCGGCAGACATAAAAATAGGATACGTGGATGTCGCTGCCGTATTTGACTCATTCGATAAGACAAAAGACCAGGATAAGATACTTTCCGACAAAAGTGAACAGAAGCAGAGCAAGCGCAACAGTATGGCAGAAAGTATAAGGAATATGAAGAATGAGCTTGAGCTTTTAAGCGACAAGCAGAAGGATAAAAAACAGGAAGATATACAGAAAGAGATAGGGAATTTGCAGGATTTTGATTTACAGACTAAAGCTGAGCTGAAGAGAGAAAGAGACGATATGGTGCGTGATATCCTAAAAGAGATAGACACGACCATAAGCGAATATTCCAAAAAGAACGATTACGGCATTGTGTTCAATAGCAGAATACTTGTCTATGCCCAAGAACAGTATGATATTACCCGCGAAATAGTAAACATCCTCAACTCGCAATACAGACGGAAAAAATAAATGAGCCCACAACTTAGAAGAGCGAAGCGAAGCTAAGTTGTATAGGGCGAATTTATCCTGAGGCTCCAAAGGAGCCGAAGGATCTCAACCATTTAGATTGCTCCCCCTTGTTTCGTTCAGGGTTGCAATGACGAAGGAACTATGCAAAAGTGAAAAAGACTCTTAAGGAAATTGCTTCGATAATCGGCGGCGAAATAGTCGGAGATGAGTCTGTTCAGATAAACAATGTAAACGGTATAAGGGAAGCGCAGGAGGGGGATATTACCTTTCTCGCGAATCCTCTCTATAAACCTCTTCTGGGCCAGACTAAGGCGTCTGCTGTGATAACTTCAAGAGAGATAAAATCCGCCGCTAAGCCCATAATCCGCACAGACAACCCCTCTTTAGCATTTTCTAAAGCCATATCTATCTTTAAAACCGATAAGGAAAAAACTATTCCCAAAGGCATAGACAAGGCCGCCATAGTAGCGAAAGACGCTGTTATGGGAGAAGGGGTTGCTGTCTGTGCATACGTAGTTATAGAAGAAGGCTCTCAGGTGGGTGATGGCACTGTGATCTATCCGCATGTCTACATAGGCCACAATACTAAAATAGGAAAGAACACAAAGATATATCCCAATGTCAGCATAAGGGAGGGTTCTGTCATAGGGGATAATGTTATAATACACAGCGGCACTGTCATAGGGTCAGATGGTTTTGGTTTTGTTAAGGTTGAAGGCAGGTATCAGAAGATACCGCAGACAGGAACAGTGGCCATAGAAGATGATGTTGAGATAGGCTCTAATGTATCAATAGATAGGGCCCGCTTTGGCGAGACTGTAATAGGAAAAGGCACTAAGATAGATAATCTGGTCCAGATAGCGCATAATGTAAGGATAGGCCCCAATTCTATAATAGTATCTCAGGCAGGCATATCAGGTTCAAGCCGCCTGGGAAAAGATGTTATTGTGGCAGGGCAGGTAGGAATAGTTGGCCATGTTGATATAGGAGATAATGTAATAATAGGAGCGCAGTCAGGAGTTTCTAAATCTGTTCCCGCTAATTCGATAGTCATGGGCTCTCCGGTAAAGCCTATGATGGAAGAGAAGAAGATTTTAGCATGTATGCGCAAGCTTCCCGAGCTGCTTAAGACGGTGAGGGAACTTAAAATTAAAATGAAAACATGACGTTTCGTATATCGTATTTAGCATATCGCATATCGTGTAGTGGCTAGCGACATGCGACATGCGACATGCGACATGCAAACGTGTAAACAGCGAGGTGAAAAATGGATTTTGAAAAACCCGACGATGTAATTTACGGAACAGGGGGAAAACAGCAGCTCATCCCGCCTCAGTACAGGAAATATATTCCTATTGCGGTAACGGCTGTGATACTTCTCGCGGTTCTTTTTTTACGGGACCTTTCTGTATTTTATTCTGTAGGCCCTGATGAGGTAGGGGTAGTGAGACGCTTCGGAGAGTACGTAAGAACCAGCCAGCCAGGTTTGCGTTTTAAACTACCGATTGGCTTGGAAAAGGTAAATCTCGTAAAGGTCAAGTATATATTCAAGGAAGAGTTTGGTTTTCATACTACAAAAGCCGGCATAATAAGCCAGCGGTCAGCAAAAGATTATCTTAGTGAATCCCGCATGCTTACCGGTGATCTAAATGTTATTATAGTCGAATGGATTGTCCAGTTTAAGATCAAGGATCCTGTAAAGCTGCTTTTTAATATACGTGACCCAAGAGACACCATAAGAAAGATTTCTGAAGCTGTCATGAGGCAGGTAGTTGGCGATAATTCCGTGACAGAGATCCTTACTACAAGGAGGGTAGAGTTAAACCAGGAAGTTCAGGACAAATTGCAGCAGGTGCTTGACAGCTATGATTGCGGTGTCCACATTGTTACCGTAAAACTGCAGGATGTAAATCCGCCAGATCCTGTTAAGCCGTCTTTCAATGAGGTTAATGAAGCAAAGCAGGAGAGGGAGAAGATGATAAATGAGGCCTGGGAGGCGTATAACAAGGCAATTCCTTTGGCAAGGGGCGAGGCGGAGAAGACCATAACAGAATCAGAAGGGTATGCCCTCAATAGAGTAAATAAGGCAAAGGGTGATGCCGCTAAATTCACCGCCACCTGGAATGCCTACAAAAACGCGAAAGAGGTAACCAGGAAAAGATTGTTTCTTGAGGCGATGAATGATGTATTACCCAAGGCAGGAGTAAAATATATAATAGATTCTCAGCAGAAAGGTATTCTACCGCTTATGCGCTTAGATAAGGAAGGGGGCGTACAATGAAAAAATTATTAGCTCCTATAATAGTAATAGCAATATCCATGTTCCTTCTTGTAGTAGGCGGAGCGTTATTTACAATAAGCGAAGGACAGCAGGTGGTAATAACTCAGTTCGGAGACCCTATCGGTGATCCTATAACTACTGCAGGCCTTCGCTTTAAACTCCCCTTTGTCCAGCAGGCAAATTATTTTGAAAAAAGAATTCTGCAATGGGATGGATATCCGAATCAGATACCTACAAAAGATAAAAAGTATATCTGGGTCGACACAACAGCCCGCTGGAAGATAGTCGATGCCCTTAAGTTTTTAGAATCGGTCGGCGATGAGACAAATGCTCATGCCAGGCTTGATGACGTAATCGATTCGGCTACAAGAGACTCTGTTACAAATCATAATCTGGTAGAAGTAGTGCGCAATACAAATAGGCTGCTGAAAGAAAAGCAGGATCAGGGGGTGGATGAGCTTGAATTTTCAGGTGAAAACCTAGAAGAGATAAGAGTGGGAAGGAACGCTCTTACCCGAGACATCCTGATGGAGGCATCCAAATTAATGCCTCAATACGGTATTGAACTTATTGATGTAAGAATAAAAAGAATCAACTATGTAAAGGAAGTCCAGGCACGTGTATTTGAGAGGATGATATCAGAGAGGAAGCGTGCTGCCGAGAAATACCGCTCAGAAGGCAGAGGAAAGCGCGCTGAGATAGAAGGCCAGGTGGGAAAGGAATTGAACCAGATACGCTCAGAAGCGTACAAAAAAGCCGAGGAGATCAAGGGAGATGCTGACGCGGAGGCTATTAATATATATGCTGACGCATATAATAAAGACCCTGAGTTCTATTCTTTCATAAAGACCCTGGATACTTATAGAAATACCATAGATTCAGATACCACCGTGATACTTACAACGGACGGAGATTACTATAGGTATCTTAAGAATGCAGGTGAATAAAAGTTTGCATATCGTATATCGCATATCGTATATCGTGTAGTGGTTAGCGACATGCGATATACGAGATGCTGACAATAAAAACAGGGATGGGAATAAATGGCTTTACAGAGGACAATAAAAAAAGAGACTAAGATTGAAGGAATGGGTATACACACAGGCAAAGAGATAAAAGTAGTCTTTAAGCCCGCAGCCCCAAATAGCGGAATAAAATTTATAAGGATAGATATGCCGGATAAGCCGGTTATCTTTGCTAACATATCAAGTCTTATAGATCCGGAAAAAAGATCCAGAAGGACATCTATAGGCACAGCAGATGTTGAGATCCATACTATAGAGCATTTATTAGCTTCGCTTTCTGGCTTAGAGATAGATAATATATTGGTTGAGATAAATGGCCCTGAGTTGCCGGGCTTAGACGGAAGCGCGGCAAAGTTTGTAAAGGTGCTGAAGGAAGCAGGTATTTGCGATCAGGATATGGCGCGCAGAAGTTTCCAGATAAGAGAGCCGATATCTGTTGTTGACGATGATTCTACACTGCTTATATTGCCCGATGTAAATTTTAGGGTATCTTATACGCTGGATTATCCTACCACAAGCATGAAGACTCAATACCGTAATTTTCTGGTGACTCCCGAAGTCTTTGAAAAAGAGATAGCTCCAAGCCGGACTTTTTGCCTTGAGGAAGAGATAGAGGCTCTGCGTAAGCTCGGCCTGGGTAAAGGAGCTTCTTCCGATAATACAGTCGTTATGGGAAAGGAAGGCATTGTAAGCGGTGAGCTAAGATACGAAGACGAATTCTTGAGGCATAAGGTGCTTGATCTGATAGGTGATCTATATCTTTTGGGATTTCCTATTAAAGGGCATGTCATAGGTATAAAAAGCGGCCATCTTTTAAACCTTAGGCTTCTTCAAAAGGTATATGAGCAGTATAAGAGCCAAAATGCCTTTGATCCGAAACTACAGGTTGAGGCTCCGCCGGCGCCAAAAGGCGTTTTAGATATAGATGATATAAAAAGGATACTCCCTCATCGTTATCCGTTTTTAATGATAGACAGGATATTGGAGCTTGGCGAAATGAAAGCAACGGGTATAAAAAATCTTACAGCAAATGATTATTTCTTCGCGGGGCATTTTCCGGGAACGCCTGTTATGCCCGGAGTCCTGATGCTTGAAGCGATGGCACAGGTAGGCGGCGTCCTTATGCTGAACCGCCCGGAAAATAAAGGAAAGATAGCGTATTTTATGTCCATAAACAATGCGAAATTCAGGCGAGTAGTTAAGCCCGGTGATCAACTGCGCTTTGAGATCGAGGTAACAAGGTTTAAAACAAAAACAGGCCAGATGCACGGTAAATCTTTTGTTGAAGATAAGTTAGTGGCAGAGGCCGACCTCACGTTTGCTCTGGGTGAAGGTAAGGCCGCATGAAGATACATAATACCGCGATAGTAGATCCAAAAGCAGAACTTGCCGATGATGTATTAGTCGGTCCTTACGCTGTCATAAAAGCAAATGTCAGAATAGGCAGCGGCACAAGTATCGAATCCCATTGTGTAATAAATGAGTATACGGCGATAGGTAAAGATTGTAAGATATTTTCCGGAGCCATTATAGGCAGCGTAACTCAGGATAAAAAATTTGAAGGCGGCAAAAGCTTTCTTGAGATAGGTGATAACAATATAATAAGAGAATACGTTACTATAAACCGCGGCACAGAAGAGAACTCAAAAACCATAATTGGTAATGATAATCTTTTGATGGCATATACTCACATCGCGCATAACTGTATAATAGGCAACAGCGTCACAATAGCAAATTGCGGCACATTGGCAGGCCATGTTATTATAGAGGATAACGCGATTATAGGCGGCTTAGGCGGAATACACCAGTTTGTAAAAATGGGCTCATTTTCTATACTTGGGGGCCACTCAAAGCTTGTTCAAGACCTGCCCCCCTACTTTATGGCAGACGGCCATCCTGCCAAGGTTTTTGGTATAAATTCATTGGGGCTTGAAAGAGCGGGAACACCCGATGATGTCAAAGACGGCCTTAAGAAAGCATTTAAGATCGTCTATTCTATGAAGCTTAATACAAAGAACGCGTTAAAAAGGATAAAGGAAGAGATACCCCCTTCAAAAGAGATCAGCAACCTGATAAGTTTTATAGAATCATCGCAGCGAGGAATATCCAGGTAACCCTCCCCTTAATGGCCGCAATGGAAAACATAGACCGCATAGCGCTTATAGCAGGCAACAGAAACTTCCCCATACTTTTAGCAAAGGCAGCAAGGGCAAATGGAGTAGAAGTCATAGCTATAGCTGTCAACTCCGAGACAGAAAAAGAGATAGAAACAGTTGCCAATAAGGTATATTGGATAAACTTAGGCGAGGGCAAGAAGCTTATCGAGATAATTAATAAAGAAGATATAAAATATGCGGTAATGGCAGGCAAAATAACCAAAACCACCATAATTAGAGAGAGCCTTAGGCTTGATGAGGAGGCAAAGAAACTTATCGGAAGGGTTGTAGACAGAAGGGATGACACCCTTTTATCCGCTATTGCCAACCGCCTAAAAGAAGAGGGCGTTGAGTTTATAGATTCTACTACTTTCATGAAGGGCATGATGCCTTCTAAGGGCGTGCTTACTAAAAGAAGGCCTGATAGAGACGAGTTAGCGGATATAGATTTTGGCCTTAAAATAGCGAGAGAACTAGGCAGGCTTGATATAGGCCAGTCCGTGGCTGTTAAGAAAAAAGCTATAATAGCTGTAGAAGCCATAGAGGGTACGGATGAGATGATAAAAAGGGCAGGCACGCTTGCCGGAGAAGGAATAATTGTGGTAAAAGTCTCTAAACCGAATCAGGACATGAGGTTTGATGTCCCTGTTATCGGCTTAACGACCATAGGGTCATTAAAAGACTCAAAAGCCGGAGTCCTTGGCATCGAGGCCGAGAAGGTATTGGTACTTGAGAAGGACGAGGTTATAAGGGAGGCTGACAAGTTGGGACTTTGTATAGTCGCGGTATGAAAAAGGTATAGGGCCTAGGGTGTAGGGTGAAGGGTCAGTGTAAAATGAAAAGTTTCCATATAAATCCTAAAGTTGTGGCTAACAAGCTTACTGATTTTATATCTAAGTCAGTAAAGAATAAAGGATTTCGTAAGGTGGTCTTGGGCTTATCTGGCGGCCTGGATTCTACAGCTGTAGCGTATCTTTCCAAGAGGGCTCTTGGGCCCAGTAATGTTATCGGGATTCTTATGCCTTACGGAAAGCTTTCGAGCGCATCGGTGAAGGACGCAAAAAGAGTAGCCATGAGACTTAAGATAATGACTAATAATATCGATATATCGGATTCTATAGACGCGTACTTTAAAAAAGAAAAAAGTGCGGATTGCATAAGACGCGGCAACAAGATGGCAAGAGAGAGAATGTCTATACTGTATGATATGTCCAAAAAATATAATGCCTTAGTAATAGGTACATCCAACAAGACAGAGGCCTTACTTGGATACGGTACCATACATGGAGATTGTGCCTGGGCGATGAATCCCATAGGCGCGTTATACAAGACTCAACTTAAAGACCTTAGCAGGCATCTCGGTGTTCCGTCGGATATTATAAATAAAGCGCCAAGCGCCGGACTTTGGGACGGCCAGACTGATGAAGATGAACTGGGCTATCGTTATGAGGATATAGACAGATTACTTTTTTTCATGGTCGATAAAAGATTAAGCGATACCGCTTTGGCAAATAAAGGATTTGGCAGGAAGTTTATTATTGATATAAGAAAAAAGATCAGCGCGAACAGGTTTAAATCAGAGGCGCCTTTAGTAGCGAAGTTGTAAAGTTTTATCCTTGCTCGGTAAAAATATTCGCAGCACCGCTCGGTTTGCCCCACCGTGTCAAACCTCGCTTGATGAATCTGCTCGCTCTCACCAACATGTTATCTCGGGTGAACCATGGCCGCTCGCATCTTCAACATGCTGCTTACATATTTTTACCTCGCGCTATAGCAAAACTTTTATCTTAGTAGGATTATTTTTTTGTTTTGGAGTTTAGGAAGGTGATGACTTCGTTGGCGGCGCGCTTGCCTGCGCCCGGCTCACCGAGAGAATTTTTGATTTTAATGAACTCTTCTTTCATGGAAGAGTTCATTTTTTTGTCACTTATGAGCCTTAAAATATATTCTGCTATTCTATGCGGCCTAGCTTCATATTGCAAGAATTCCGAAGCTATTCTTTTCCCTGCCACCACATTCACAAGCCCTATATAGGGAAGCTTTATCAGATTCTTAGTTAATATGTAAGTCAAAAAATTACTCTTATATATTATTGCCATAGGCACACCCAGCAATGCGGTCTCAAGAGTTGCTGTTCCGGAAGTCACGATAGCGCAATCGCATACACTTATAGCGTTATGAGTGTCGTTCTTTACTATCTTTATATCCATACCGTTTTTTTGTATGATCTTTTTTACGGAATCCTCCTTTATGGTATGAGCTAAGGGCAGGATAAAGTCTATGCTTTGTTTGCCCAGCTGTTTTGATATTAGTTTTGCGGAAGCAAGCATTATAGGAAGCATTGTCTTAATTTCACTTTTTCTTGATCCGGGGACTATCCCAATTCTTTTTTTGTCATGGCTTAATCCCAGCCTTTCCATGATATCTTTTTTCTCGGAAGTGACCTTAACAGTCTCAAGAAGGGGATGGCCTACAAAAGATACATCCACGCCATGGCTTTTGTATAGCTCCTCTTCAAACTTAAAAAAAACCAGCATCTTGTTAACAAGCTTTTTTATGGTTTTTATTCTCCAAAGCCCCCATGCCCAGATCTGCGGGCTTATATAGTATATTATGGGTACGCCCAAAGAATGCAGGTGCTTTGCGACTCTTAAGTTAAATTCAGCGTAATCGATAAGTATGGCAGCATCCGGCGGGTCGCTGCTTATTTGGCTGCATAAGGAATTGAATATCTTTTTTAATTTCAGATAATGCTTGAATAGTCCGGCCGGGCCTATAAAAGCCAGGTGGACTATATTATAAAGCAGTTTTACGCCGGCCTTTTTCATATTGTCGCCGCCTAAGCCCCAGAATTTTATATTATTATCCAGAGATTTTAGGTCGTTTATGAGATTAGCGGCATGCATATCACTTGATGCTTCGCCGGCTATGATAAGAATGTTTTTAGTGGTGTTCATCTATTTTTTTTAATACTTCCAATGCTACGGAAAGGGCCTGGCGGCCCTCTTCTCCGGATGCCAAAGGCTTTCTTCCTGATCTTACGCATTCTACGAAAGAGGCCAGCTCTTTTTGCAAGGGCTTTTCTTTTTTAATATCTATCTGTTCGGATACTATTCTGCCTAAGTGCTTTTTGTATATTACAGCATCCTGGTTTACGTAATCAAGTGATATATAAGCATTGGGCTGAAATATCCTTATTTTTCTCATAGTATATGCTGTAACACGGCTTGATGTTATATTGCAGACAGCGCCGTTTGCAAAAGCAATACGCACATTTGCTATATCTTCATGTTTTGACAGTATCTGAACGCCTACAGCATCTATTTTCTTTATGGGGACCCTTATAAGATCAAGTATAATGTCGATATCATGTATCATCAGGTCTAACACTACCCCTACATCTTTTACGCGTGGAGCAAACGGGCCCAGGCGATGGCATTCGATAAATTTTATATCACCTTTTAATTTATGTATAGCCTCTATAGCCGCGTTGAATCGCTCTATGTGCCCTACGGCTAGCGTAAGATTTTTAGCTTTTGCTATATCCAGCAGCTCATCCGCCTCTTTCACGGTTTGAGTTATGGGCTTTTCTATAAGAAGGTGTATGCCGGCCTCAAGCAATTCTTTTGATATCTGATAATGCATGCTTGTTGGGACAGCTATGCTTGCGGCATCTATTTTACCTATGAGTTTACGGTAGTCACTATATCTTTCTACTCCAAGCTCATTGGCCAGATGGCCAAGCTTGCTTTTATCGATATCGCATATGCCTGCTAACTCAACCTCATCCATGGATGAGTATATCTTAGCGTGAATAGACCCTAACGAGCCCACGCCTATCACAGCAACTTTTAGTTTTGACATTTTAACCCTTCTTTTTATGCTATTATATCATGAGGTAAATTTTTGGTCAAACCAATTAAAAATGTAAGCATTTAGCTGCTGGCTGCTGATTTATGGTTTATCCGGTGGCAAGGTTAAGAGAGATTTAGCTCGACAAAATCCCGGCCATTATGATACAATAACAAGCTAAAATAGACGAGGTACGTGAAAACTATGAAAAATTATCTAAGGCTTATAGGATATGTAAAAGCTCATATTTGGGTGCTGATTGTAGCAGCTATCTTTATGATATTTTCATCTACGCTTCAGCCGATATCTCTTGGAAGTTTTATACCTTTCATAGACAGGGTCATGGTCGGTTCAGAGATAGTAATACCCCATAAGCAGGTCCCAGTTTTTGTAACAGATATCGTCGCTAAAATAAACAATGCTTCCCGCGTAAAACTTCTCGGGGTCTTTATGATTTTCTACATATTACTCTTTGGTTTGAGGGCTATTTTTTTGTATTGCCAGCAATATCTTATGAGGGAGGTAAGTCAAAGGGTAGTGCGTGACATAAGAAACCTTCTCTACGATAAGCTGATGAAGCTTTCTATGGATTTTTACTCTCATTCCAGGACAGGGACATTAATATCAAGAATAACTTATGATAGCACTATTATCCAGGATGCCGCGTCAGAGGGACTGACTGACCTTATATGGCAATCTCTACAACTCGTCTTTTCGCTGATCATGGTAATATGTATAGCAATAATGTTTCAGATAAGCCCTATGTTCATATTTGTGGCGCTCGTTATAATCCCGCTTATAGTTATACCTCTGTTAAGGATGGGGAAAAGATTAAGGCAGATAAGTAAAAAATCTCAGGAATCAATGGCTGATATCAACAACATACTTTATGAGTCTATATCAGGCATAAGGATAGTCAAGGGTTTTGGCATGGAAGGCTATGAAAGTAATAGATTTATGTCTCAGAATGAAAAATTCAAGAAAACTGTTATGAAATCTAATAAGCGCATCCTGGCTGTCAGTCCGCTGACAGAACTTATTACCATGATCTCTGCTATGGTCATACTCTGGTTTGGCGGTAAACAGGTTATTTCAGGTGCCTTGAGCTTTGGCACGCTTACAGTTTTTAGCCTCTCTGTCCTATCGTTGACCAAGCCGATAAATAGATTAAGCCGGGTGCACAATGTAAACCAGCAGGCCCTTGCGGCCGCCTCCCGCATATTTGAGTTGCTTGATGCAGACGTCACCATAAAAGAGAAAGACCATGCAGAGGCGATCCCGGATATAAAAGAGGAGATAGTCTTCTCAGGCATAAGTTTTAAATATACTGACAAGGATGTTCTAAAGGGTATATCATTTAGCGCGAAATTCGGGGATATAGTGGCATTTGTGGGCCCCAGCGGCGCTGGCAAAACAACACTAGTAAGCCTTATACCGCGTTTTTATGACCCATCCGAGGGTAGTATAAAGATAGATGGTTATGATATAAGGGATGTTACCATAAGCTCATTAAGAAGCCACATAGGGATAGTGACTCAGGAAACTATATTATTTAATGATACTGTCTCCGCCAATATATCCTATGGAAGCCGCAAGCAGGATATGGACAAAGTGATAGAGGCGGCTAAAACAGCAAATGCCCATGATTTCATAATGAAGATGCCAGAGCAGTATGATACAGTAATAGGCGAGAGAGGATTCAAGCTTTCAGGGGGCGAGAAGCAAAGGCTTGCTATCGCGAGAGCTGTCTTTAAAAATCCCCCTGTACTTATTTTTGATGAG
>JBDRAM010000024.1:0-7761 GCA_043823785.1 Candidatus Omnitrophota bacterium | reverse complement strand
GCGTCACAAAAGTGCCGCCCTTGATTACAAAGATTACTAAATGACAGATTACGGAGATTGTTTATCGACTAGGTAATCGCTGTAATCTTTTAAAAATCATTGTAATCATAGGCTAAAATTAGTTTCGTGACAGCCTATTATATATATTATACAGTGAAACAAATATTACCATATTTTCATATGATAGTCAACGCCAAATGGGAATAAAATTTCAGGTGAGATTAGTAAGAGTCAGTTTGGAAACTCCTACAAAAACAACAGCCATGCTTAAAATAATACTTTAATAAGCGTGAAACATCCCAGGGCGATTATAGTAATACCAACGGCAAGTTTTACCTTTTTTTCTGTAATTTTTTTCAGGGTATGAGCGGATAAGGGCACTGAAAGCACAGCCCCTGCCATGAGCCATGGGGCAAGGATCCAGTCGACATTTGATTTAGTCACAAAATATACGACAATACCAACCAGGCAGGTAACGCCTTCCGCAAGCGAGGTAATGGCGACCGCGTTCTTAACTCCGATACCGGAAAGCATCTGCCCTCCCATCACAACAGGCCCGTATCCCCCTCCGCTTATTCCTTTGTTAAACGCGGCGATACTGCCGGCAGCAATTATCTTACGCCAGGTAAAACGTATCTGGCGGTTCCTTGTAGCTATAATTATGATACCCATGGCCAACACGATAAGGGATATATATAATTTAACTATTTTAGAGGGGAGTTTTACAGCCAGCAATACAGAACATATTACACCGATTATGCTAAAAATTGTTAATACAAAAGCGACCTTTGTATCATTAGACCTTAAGTTAAAACTCACATTTTTAACACTGTGATGGAAAAATGCCGCGCTAATCCCTGTTACAAACTCAGATAACAATATGGCCGGGACGACCTGCAGGGGCTCAAACCCCATAAGAATCAATATCGGCGCCAGCGTTGTACCATACCCCATACCAAGAGTTGAGTCCATAAACTCGCATAAGAAAGCAAGCGGTATAATAAAAAGTACCTTTATGCCCATTGCCAACTCCTTTTTTACAGATAACCCAGGTTCTTAAGCCTCTGCTTAATAAGCGATATCTCCTTTTTAGTTAAACCGTCTTCCTTCGTTTTCTTTGTATCTACCGATACGATATCGCGCAGAACGTAAATCACAAAATCCGTAACTGAATTATAGCTTGAACCCTTTATAGTCTCTTTCATCTTTAAATACAATAACCGTGGAATTTTTATAGTCACCCTATCCTGTCTCGGCATCTCATATACCCCCTTCCTTACACTCCATTTGGAGTGTGTTTAGAGTGTAACATAATAAAAAAACCGTGTCAATTATAATTTTATAATTGATTCTTTTAACTTCTTTATGCTATAATCTCTTCATGATGAATAAAAAAATTCACTTATCTATAATAATCCCGGCATATAACGAAGAGGCGAACCTGTCTTCTACCCTTAAAGACATATCAGTGTATCTGAAAAATAAAGATTACGGCTATGAGGTCATTGTTGTCGATGACGGCTCTGATGATCAGACCGTGAATATAG
The DNA here is from genome assembly GCA_043823785.1 of Candidatus Omnitrophota bacterium. Classification (GTDB taxonomy): domain Bacteria; phylum Omnitrophota; class Gorgyraeia; order JABMRG01; family JABMRG01; genus JBDRAM01. Next base: position 6,214 of record JBDRAM010000024.1, on the reverse strand, counting down.
CTTCTGGTTCAAAAGCTCTTTTTAGCTCATTTATCCTCATAAAGAACGGCGAGAATCACGGTAAAGGATATTCAGTAAAAAAAGGTGTTCAGGCCGCTGAGGGAGAATATATACTCTTTATGGATGCTGATAATTCTACCCGCATCGACCAGCTCGATAAGTTAATGCCTGCATTAAATGAAGGGTATGATGTAGCTTTGGCTTCACGCCGCGTCCCAGGAGCAGAAGTAGAATCATCACAGCCACTGCATAGGATTGTGATGGGAAATATATACATAATACTCTCACGGCTATTACTGGGTTCTACTGTCAAGGATTACAACTGCGGCTTTAAACTGTATAAGAAAGACGCCGCGAAACTACTCTTTTCCTTTTTGACAAGATCGGACTGGAGTTTTGATGCTGAGCTGATATTTCTTATATCTAAGTTCGGCCTGAAAGCAAAAGAGGTTCCTGTAAAATGGGTAGATAAAAGGACTTCAAAGGTAAGGCCTCTGCAGGATGGTATAAAATCATTCCTAAGCCTAATAAAGATAAAGCACCAGGATATGCATAGACTCTATGACTAGTTCTCTATTCGCCGCCGGCCCTTCGGCTTCGCTCAGGGTCCCTCGCGAAGGGTCCCGAGCAAAAGCGAGGGAGAGGCGGCTCCTACTGCTTGCCACTCTTTCCTTCTTGCTTCTCACTTCTCACGTTGCATACGCCAAAAAAACAGACTCTATAAAAGCATTCTACGCAACCGGCGAAAGGTCGCAAACTGACGAGATAGAAGAAAGAGATCTAAGCGGAGGCTACAGCTTTTATAAGTACGGCACTACCGTAAGATCAAAATCTTTCAAAGATATATATTATAGGCTGGGCTATACAGGCTATGAGAAAGATTTCGATACTGAGAGAAATAATCTCGACAATAGAACCGATGTATACAACGTCTACATCTCCTCACCTATACATAAAACAGAGACAAGCAAGCTTGAGCTTAGCGCTGATTACAGCCTGCGCGCCAAGAGATACGATAACTCCTCATCGTTGGAATATGACCAGAATAATATAACAGCGGCCCTTGATGTTGATATTGATAAGAACTACTCGCTGGAACTCGCGGGCGGCATAAAAGATTACGAATACATAAATAACTCATCATCAGATACCACAAAGGCCTTTTTAAAGATCGCGCCGGCTATTAAAAATGATGCCGCGAGCGTATCGGGTTATTACAAGAGAGGCTGGGTAAATCAATCGGACAGCAAAAAAGATTATAGCGAAGATTCTCTTTCTGTAAGGACAAGTTTTAAATTCGACAGCAAACTTCTTTATAAGGTAGGCGGGCATTTCGGATACGGCAAGAACGATACAAGGGATTCTGATGAAGACAGGGAAGACAACTTAAGGTTCGAATACAGGCTCTGGGATATTACGACCGAGCACAAATTGGATGAGTCCGCTGACACGCAGTTTACATATGGACAGAAATATAGAGAATACCTTACCTCGATAAGCGGCTATGAAAACTGGTTTCTTAAAAACAGATCCAGGCTTAACCTTTTCAAAAAAGAATCTTTTAAGGTCGACCTTCTGTTGGGGGGAGAGCACAAAGAGACAAGATTTTATGTAAATGAAGGCCTAAGCTACGCTAAAAATTCCGTCTCCGGAGGATTAAGTATGCTGGAAAGGGCCGATTGGTCGCTAAAACCGGATTTATCATTTACCAAGTATGACTACCAGCAGGGCTCTACCAATAGCCAGAAAGCCTACAAGCTAAGTGTTGATATTAAAAAATACCTGGGTGGTACTGATACAGCGCTTGAGGCAAACTACTGGTATAAATGGAAGGATTACGAGTATAAGGGTGATGTTAAGCAATGGTCCCTTAACTTATCTTATGAAATAAAATTTTAGTTTGTCACTAACGTAGGAGCCGCCTCCTGGCGGCGAATTTATCACTTTCTATAATAAAAATAAACACCAACCCTATCAACCCACCCACGCCATTCATCACAACATCCCTTATGTCATAGACTCTGTTTGGAAGTACATACTGGATCCCTTCATCCACCCAACCTAGAATAAATACAACAGCAAACGTCAACAGATATATCCACCACCCCTTAATATCTAAAAGCAGGGCCCTGTATACCAAAAGACTTAATAAGCCATACTCTATAAAATGGATCTTCTCTTCCGCGAGCCTGACGCGTGATATGAGTATCGTGTATATTGTAACGGCAAGGAAAAGAAATACAACGGTAGATCTTTTCTTAAAAAAATCACTCTTATAAATAGCATAGATTATAAAAAGTACCTCTAACGCCAGGAGTAAAACTATCGTGTTAACAAATACCCCATAATGCGGGATTCCCCTGCGTATAAAAGCACTTGCAGGGCGGGCAATATAAAGCGTGCTATAGACTACTATAGTCCATAAACCCACCCAACTCCACTGCTTTAGTCTTAAATTCATCTTAATCCGCTGTAAACGGTTATCCTTACTCATTAATCTCATCTAAATACGGCGTCTTTATATCAAACTTCTTACAAAGAGAATTTATCTCTCCTAAGATATCTTTATTTTCTTTATTATACTCAAGAAGCCCAATAAGGTAGTAAATCTTATTAAAGGCCCAATCCTTGGCAATATCCTCTCCTCCCGCAAAGGCATCCTTAAGCGAACCCACCACTATGAATTCATTGGTCTCTCCACCTAAGTCCCCTAAGAGCTGCAGAGAAAACTCATCCTCATCCGTATATCTGCCGAATAATGTAAATTCCGCGTCTTTAAAAAAATCCGGCAGCGCCTTCGGCACAACCTCCTGCTCATCAAGGCCGCTTATCCGATATCTTAAGTTTAGGAGCATGGGATCCTTTATCTTCTCATACATACCCGCTATATGCCTTTCTATAAGATGGGCATGGTATGCATACTCTGTCCACCCTCTGTTCTTATATGATATAAAATCTAGAAAGTATCGGTTTACCCTTGAGCCCGCGCTAAACGCGAATATAGGCCTTTTTCCATTATTAAACCTTGATATCTCATTTATGATTCTCCTTGAATCGGTAACGCCGTACGTTGGACGGCCGTCGCTAAAAAGGACTATATAAGAAGGCGATATGGCAGGTTCTACTTTTATGCTATCGTAAAGGGCCTTATAGGCATCCGTACCCTCACCGGCAGTAAGCCCATCAACAAAACGCATGGCATCCTGTATGCTCGACTCATCCGGCTTAATGGGGCGCGGCCTAAACCAGTATATTCCTTCCTTAAAGGCCGCGATATTGAAATAATCTTCGGGATTAAGGTGGCTTAAGCAATAATTGAGCCCGCCCTTAAACCGCTCTAATCTCTTAGGTTGTATGCTCAATGAGCAATCTATTAAAAATACGATCTCTTTGGGTATGCTCTTAAGCTGAAATACGTCTTTTCCGGCTCTTATACCTATCTTGTAATATCTCTGCCCATCCGCGGGGTCCTGGTAAGTATATAATTCGCAGGCAAGGTATTGTTTAAGGTCTGCAAAGTTCGTCTTTCTTCTTATGGCAGGGATATAGTTCTTAGTAAAAGCAGAGGCAGCGCTCTCTTCTGCTGAATCAGAGAACCCTCCTGTTATCTTTGGAGTAAAGCCCGGCATCTTATCAATAAAATCCCCGGGTAACTCCGGCTCGCGAAAAAGATCCTCGGGGTTTACAAAGAGTTCTTTGCCGCCGATCACTGCAGTTTCAACCAGATCCTTCCTTGTATCGCGATAAGCCCTTTCATCGATTGTCTTATAATCTCTTTTACTTTCAATAAGATCATCGATGCCCTCCTGCTCAGAGATAGTAATAGGTTCACTTATTACCTCTTTGGGAATAGACAACTCTGCCTTTCTAACCTCTTTTTCCATCTCTTCCGTAGAGGTTGTCGGCTCAATATATGCAGGATTCACAAACTTTAAAACATTAGCATAGGTGACGCCTCTTTTCTTTAACAGCTTATCCTGCGGCAGTCTCTCATCAAGGGCCTTTATATTAAAAAAGCGCTTGGTCCTATCCATCATGGTATAGGCTCCCGGTATCTTTACTCCGGTAGCACAGGCAAAAAATAGCGCATGTAAAATAATAGAGATACCTGCTGAATAATAAAAGGCCTTCTTAACTTTCACTTAAAGCCCGGATCCTTTCCTTTGCCTTTTCGCATAAATGAGTCTTCTCATATGTCTTGACTATCTCCTCATAGACCTTGATCGCTTCCTGTTCTCTATTCAGGGCCTGGAAAATCTCGCCTGCTCTGAAGAGTGCCTCCGGAGAATAATAATCGTCATTATACAAGACCGCGACAAGCATATAAAGCTTAGCCGCCTCATCGAGATTGGCCTTAAACTTTTCAATATTAGCCATCTCAAACCTTGCCCTCATCGTAACGGTATTATCATCGGGATTATTTAAGACAGCTGTCTCAAATTCCACCTTTGCCTTGTCAAAATCCTTCATCTCGATCAGGCAGAGTCCTTTGCCTATATGTGAAGCGCCTGTAGCACCTGTATCCTCCCCTTCGGCAGATAAGACAGCGTTGTAATCCTTAACCGCTTCTTCAAAATTCCGCATCTCTCTGTGTGCCTCAGCCCTGAAATAGCTTATCTCATTTACCCTGCCTGAGGCGCCTTCTCTAGACTCCACATTCTTTAGTATGCGCAAGGGCTCGCTATAATTCTTACTGCTTAAGTAATGCTTGGCAAGCCAAAGATAGGCCTCTATGCCGAGGTCATTCTCTTTGAAATCTGTTATGATCCGGTTAAAAATTCCTGCCGCGTTATTATCCTCTTTCCTATTTAAATATATGAATGCCCTGTTCTTAAGGGATGAATAGAAAAGCTTATTCTCTTTACTAAGAGGCACCTTCTCATAATATTTTAGCGCCTCATCAAACTCTTCTGCTGACTGCAGGTTATAGGCAAGTAGAAAGTATGCCTCTGCCAGGTTTTCGGACTTCTCAAACCTATCGATAAATTGTTTAAAGACATCTGCTGCCTTATCGTACTCCTTTGCTTCGGAATAGAGCGAACCCAGCCGAAAGAGTATCTTTTCATTCAGGCTTGCCTCTTCAAAAGTCGATAGATAGAGCCTGCTATGCTCAATCGCCTTTTCTGTATGGCCTGACTTTATCTCTATTAATATAGTATTGTAAAGCGCGTCCTGGCGCCTGGCATCATCTTCTCCTTCCTTAAAATATCTGATAAATACATCAAGCGCCTCCTGGATCTTGCCTTGCGATTTTTTTGCATATGCCATACCGTATAATGCGCTGTCTGCGAAGGGTGAGTCTTTAAACTCTTCGGCTACATTCTTATATAATTCATAGGACTTATCAAAATCACTCAATCCGTAATAGGATTCTGCCTTCATAAATATAATGCGGTCGTTATCTATCTGCGCGTCCTTAAGCTCTTTCTCAATCAATTCCCCTGCCTGCTTAAACTCTTTTGATTTGATCAATACCTCTGTTTTCTTCAACAGCGTCTTATGCCTATCTTCTTTACCCAGCGCCTTAAAAGATAAGATCTTGTCCAGGACCAATAATGACTTCCCGTAATCTTTGAGCTCTGAATAAGCGGAGGCCGCGATATAATGGGTATTGAAAAAACCCTCATCTCCTCCAATAAGTCCCTGGCTGTTCTGATATTCTATGATTAGATCTTCATATTTAGACATATTAAAGAAAGACAAGAGCAGATTTGCCATCGCATCCTTCGATATATCCTGCCCAGGATACTCCTTAAATACTCTCTTAAAGGTTTCTGCCGAATTTAGATAATCGCCTGATGAGAAGTAAGCCTTTCCCTTTTCATAAAGAGTAAAAGCCTTTAGCTCATCTGTCTCTGATGCGCTATATGCCTTATCATAATATTCAATCGCTTTCTTATAATCAGAAGCCTCGATAAAAATATCAGCAATTTCAAGCAAGGCATAAACCTTGTATCTGCCTCCTTCTGATAAGCCTTGAGCTTTCTTATAATAATCAAGGGCTTTATCCTTGTTTGCCTTTGCCCTATAGCTCTTGCCTGTATAAAAATATAGAATCTGCCTAAAATTAGTATCGAGCTTATCCTCTTTAACATCAGTAAAATACCGCAGCGCCTCATCATACCTTTCTGTTAAAAAAAACGATTGGCCGATACGTAAGGCCGATATAGCCGCGTGCTCTTTTTGAGGAAAAAGTCTTACATATCCCTTGTAC
>JBDRAM010000023.1:0-2178 GCA_043823785.1 Candidatus Omnitrophota bacterium | reverse complement strand
ACCAATTTTCACCTTCCGAAAACCACGCTTCTGATGCTTGTATCCGCTTTTGCGGGAAGAGAGAATATAATGCGTGCTTATCATGAGGCTATAGAAAAAGGCTACCGTTTTTTTAGCTATGGCGATGCGATGCTTATAATTTAGTTGAGAGTTTAGAGTTGAGAGCTGAGAGTGCTAATTATGAAAACATTTACCCTATTGCACCAAGACAAAAATACCAGAGCTAGATTGGGAAAGATTACTACTGCCCACGGCGAAGTGGACACTCCCAACTTCATGCCTGTGGGAACTTTGGCTGCTGTAAAGACGCTTACCCCGGATGAGATAAGAGATACGGGTACTCAGATTATTCTCTCTAATGCGTATCATCTATTTTTAAAACCAGGCCCTGAAGTGATAAGGCAGTCAGGGGGGCTCCATAAATTTATGAACTGGGATGGGCCCATATTGACTGATAGCGGAGGTTTTCAGGTCTTTTCACTTGCGCCATTGCGCAAGATAAAGGATGATGGTGTTGAATTTCAGTCACATATTGATGGTTCGAGGCAGTTTATCACACCTGAGTCTATGGTAGAGTTCCAATGTATATTAGGCAGTGACATAATGATGGTTCTTGATGAGTGCCTTCACTACCCCTGCCAGAGGGACTATGCTGAGAGTTCCTTAAAACTTACTACTGATTGGGCTCGAAGAAGCAAGAAAGCCTACGCCCTACGCCCTATACCCTACACCTCCAGATTGTTTGGGATAGTTCAGGGAGGAACCTACATTGATTTAAGAAAAGAGGCTATTGAGAGGCTCATTGATATAGGTTTTGACGGTTATGCCTTAGGCGGTTTAAGCGTAGGAGAGCCAAGGGATCTTATGTATGAGATAATGGATTTTATTGTTCCGCTTATGCCCGAAGAAAAACCACGTTATATAATGGGCGTTGGCGTGCCTCAGGATATGTTCGCGGCTGTTGAAAGGGGTATAGATGTCTTTGATTGCGTTGTCCCTACCAGAAACGGCAGAAACGGTACAGCTTTTACATCCAGAGGCAAGCTTGGGATAAGGAACGCAAAACATAAGAAAGATAACTCACCTGTTGATGAAGGGTGTGATTGCGCTTGTTGTAATGATTATTCCAGGGCGTATATACATCATCTTTTTAATATAAATGAAATATTAGGTCTAAGACTATTGTCATTGCATAATCTGACCTTTTATGCTAAACTAATGAAAAATATTCGAGAAGCGATTAAAGAGGATAGGTTTTTAAAGTTTAAGAAAGATTTTCTGGCAAATTATGCTTTACAGAATGTAACTTAAAACTACAGGGGGATTTGTTATGTTTGAATCAGCAGCATATGCAATGTCACAGGCACCACAGGCTCAAGGGCAGGGGGCGCCAAACCCGCTTGCATCAATGCCTATAATGCTTTTAATGATGTTTGGTATCATGTATTTTTTAGTTATAAGGCCTCAACAGAAGAAGCAGAAGGACCACGAAAAGATGATATCCGAGCTAAAAAAGAATGACGATATTATCACTACAGGTGGTGTTCATGGCACTATAGTGAATGTAAAAGATAATACATTTACAGTAAGGGTAGATGATAACGTGAAGATAGAGATATCTAAATCAGCAATAGCTGGAGTAAAAGAGAAAAAAGAAAAGTAAAACAAAAAAGGAGACACAGCAACAATGCAGAAGAATTTAAAATGGAAGACTATATTGATTTTAGCGGTAATGGGCCTATCTTTATGGAGCCTATGGCCCCCGCTTGCCATTAAAGATAGTGAAGGTAAGGTAGTCCGTGAAGGCAGGATAAACTTAGGCCTTGACCTTCAGGGAGGTATGCACCTTGTTCTTAGTGTTGATACTTCAGGACTCTCTGAGAAAGAAGCCGCGGATGCGCCTGAGAGAGCTTTAGAGATCATAAGGAACAGGATAGATCAGCTTGGCGTAAAAGAAGTAGCTATCGCGAAACAGGGCAAAGATGAGATAGTAATACAGCTGCCCGGCATAACAGACAGAAAGAGGGCGCTGGAGCTCATAGGCCAGACAGCTCTTTTGGAGTTTAAGCTTGTCTCTGATGACCCTGAGAAGCTTAAAGAGGCATTGGAAGGAAATGTTCCTGAAGGTTATGAATTAAAAGAGGATGAAGAGGGCCAGAAACTTCTTCTTGAAGAGAA